>JAFVUT010000067.1 GCA_017502545.1 Ruminiclostridium sp. | reverse complement strand
CTACTTCGGCCGTGTGGAGGCAGCCAATGCCTCGGTCTACCTGGAGATCTGCGGCGACTACAGCGACGAACGGGTGACCGCTCTGCTGGAAGGTCTGTCCTTTGACCTGCCCGACATCGGCAACGAGGACGGCCCCTGGTACTGGGAGGGCGAACCCTTCCAGGGTCAGGACCGCAATGTCCAGGTGGGCAGTTACACCCTGGAGAGCACCTGGGTGCCCTTCCATGGTTCCCTCATGACCTACGAGACCTTTGACCATCAGGTAGCCGTCACCGGAGACCAGGCGTTCATTCTCTCCGAAGGCATCCTCCAGGAATACCAGCTGACCCTGGACGGCCTGGGTTTCATCCAGGACTTCACCTGGGAAGAAAACGACTTCTCTGCCGTCAGTGCCGCAGAGGACGGAAGCCTGTGGCTGTCCAGCTTCATGGCCCCCCTCACCCAGTGGAAGGGCGGCAGTGAGCTGGCCTCCTATGAAGGTCCCGACACGGTGACCATGCATCCCTCCGGTCAGTGGGGCATCAGCTGGTTCTCCAGCCCGGAATGTGAGAAGGTCTCCTTCTCCGGCGGCACCATGACCACCGCTCCCCTGACCTTCCAGGGCATGAGTTCCCTGTCCTCCCTGTCCATCGGCCCCAACTACATCATGGCCGCAGGCTTTGCCCAGGACGAGGATGCCCACAAAGTCTTTGTCTTTGACCCCAACGGCACCCCGGTGGCCACCCTCACCAGCCCGGACGGTCTGGGCAGTGTGACCTATGTGGCCGAGACGGCCAACGGATTTTTGGCCCTGGACGGCAATATGCGGGAGGTGGTCCTGTGGAGCAAGGACGGTACCTACATCGGCACCACAGATGACGGCGACCTCTTCGGCACCGACTACCCCTGGTTCAGCCACGGCACCCAGCTGGAGGACGGCAGCATCCTGGTCATCATGACCGACGAGCGGCCCGACCGGTCCGCCATGGAGATCCTGGCCTTCCGACTCAGCGGGTTCTAATTTTCCCTGTCGAAAAAGGCAAAGCCTTTTCCGACAGAAAAAATCCCCTGATGCATAGCATCAGGGGATTTTTATGTTCTCAATATTTCTTCGCACAGCCGATGCCCACGCCGCCCTCGCCGGTGTGGCAGCAGATGCTCAGGGGCAGGGGGTAGCACTCCACGGACTGACCGGGGAAGGCCTTTTCCACCTCGGCCCGCCACTTCTCGCCCACCTCCGGGTCGGCCCCGGAATAGGCCACATAGAGCTGAACGTCGGTCCCTTTGAACCGGCCCTCCAGGTCCCTGGCCAGGGCCTCGATCATGGTTTTCTTGGCCTGGTTGAAGCCCCGGACCTTCTTGAAGGCGTCCAGCTTGCCCCCCTGGATCTGGAGGACAGGTTTCAGGTTCAGGACAGCCGCCATGGCCGCACCGGCGGCGGTGATCCGACCGCTCTTTTTCAGGTTGTCCAGGGTGCTCAGGGCGATATAGATGCTGGCCTCGTACCGCTCCTCCTCCAGGATGGCCTTGACCTCCTGGGCGGTCTTCCCCTGGTCCACCAGGGTCCGGGCGTTGCGGATGGATTGAAGGAGGGTGGCCGAGATCCGGTGATCGTCCACCACCTGGACCCGTCCGCCGTACTCCTGGGCCAGGGCGGTGGCCGTCTGGCAGGTGCCGCTGAGACCGGAGCTCATGGCAAAGTGGAGGACGGCGTCATGGTCCTCCAGAAGCTCCTCCCACAGGCCGGTGACCGCCTCGGGGGCCGGCTGGGAGGTGGACACATCCACCCCCGCCCGCATCTGCTGGAAGAAGAAGTCGAAGGTGATGTCCTTTCCCTCGTAATAGGTCTGGCCGCCGATGAAAAAGGGCATGGGGATCAGGTGCACGCCCAGTTCCTCTGCCAGCGCCGCGGTGATGCCGCAGTTCGTATCCGTAACATTGGCTGGTCTCATGCTGATCGCCCGTTCCCCGATGGTCGGAAACCAAAATAGTACTCTTCAACCAATAAATATATCACATCCCATCCCCCTTTGCAAGATGACACATTTTTTTAGCTGTCCAATCTCTTTCCCAATAACCTATTGACAAGCAGAAATCTTAGTGATATGATTTTGATATCACCAAGAGACAAGGAGGGTTTTCCATGACCGAAAAAATCTTAACCACCAAAAAACAGGGCATGGCCATGCTCCTGCTGACCATTCTGCTCTATGTCATCGCCATCGCCGTTCTGGTCCTGTCGGTGAACTTCGGGATGCTGGTCCCCATGGTCCTGGCCATCATCGTGCTGGCCCTGGGCTGGATCGTCCTGCCCGGCCTGAAGGTCCTGCGGCCCCAGGAGGCGCTGGTCCTCACCCTCTTCGGCAAGTACGTGGGCACCATCCGGGGAGAGGGCTTCTACTGGGTCAACCCCTTCTGCACCGCCGTAAACCCCGCCGCTAAGACCAAGCTCAACCAGAGCAGCGACGTGGACTCCGGCAGCAGCAAGGGCCTTTCCGCCCTGCTGGGGGGCAGCGCCACCGCAGCTGCAGCAGCCGCCTCTGCCGAGACCTCCGGCAAGCGGGTCAGCCTGAAGATCATGACCCTGAACAACGCCCGCCAGAAGATCAACGACTGCCTGGGCAACCCCGTGGAGATCGGCATCGCCGTCACCTGGCGGGTGGTGGACACCGCCAAGGCGGTCTTTGAAGTGGACAACTACAAGGAGTTCCTCTCCCTCCAGTGCGACAGCGCCCTGCGGAACATCGTCCGCCTGTACCCCTACGACGTGGCCCCCGGCATCGACACCACCGGCGACGGCCAGGCCGACGAGGGCAGCCTCCGGGGCTCCAGCGAGGTCGTGGCCGCCCGGATCCGGGATGAGATCCAGTCCAAGGTCACCGAGGCCGGTCTGGAGATCCTGGAGGCCCGGATCACCTACCTGGCCTACGCATCCGAAATTGCCGCCGTTATGCTCCAGCGTCAGCAGGCCTCCGCCATCATCGATGCCCGGAAGATGATCGTGGAAGGTGCCGTCGGCACCGTGGAGCTGGCCCTGGAACGACTGAACCAGAGCGGCGTGGTGGACCTGGACGAGGAGCGCAAGGCAGCCATGGTCTCCAACCTGCTGGTGGTCCTCTGCGGCACCCACGACGCCCAGCCCATCGTGAACACCGGCACCCTGTATTAAATTGGTGCTGCCATGGCAGAGAAGAAAGATACGAAGAAGCAGGTCCCTCTCCGGCTCTCCCCCAAGCTCTACGCCGCCATTGCGGCCTGGGCAGAGGATGACTTCCGCTCGGTGAACGGCCAGATCGAGTATCTCCTCACCGAATGTGTCCGCCAGAGAAAGAAGACCGGGAAGTACGTCCCGGAGGACGATATCCTGGACGCACACTTAGAGTTAGACTTTGAATAAGGCAGGGGGAGGCGATTTGCCTCCCCCGCCTTATTCAAAGTGGGTTTTGCAGGCCGCTGCAGCGCACGCACCGTCTGCTGACGGCAGCCAGCGCGCACGTTTGCGGCCTGAGAAGAGTTTTTGCCGACATACATGCTGCCGGCAAAAACATATTTCAATTGATTTCGCCGTGATACGGCGAAACTCTGCGAGGCTACTTGCCTAAAACCCACTCTCATGGTAGAATAGAGTATTCCATACTAAAATTCCGAGGTGAGTATCACCATGAGAACCAGAGAAAGCAAGAAAGCCCGTTACCTGCGCATTGCCGGGGAAGTTGCCCGGGGCTCCACCTGCCTGCGCCGTCAGTACGGGGCCATCATCGTCCGGGAGGACGAGATCATCGCCACCGGCTACAACGGTGCCCCCCGGGGGGATGCCAACTGCTGCGATGTGGGCACCTGCTGGCGCATCCAGAACAACATCCCCCACGGGGAGCGGTACGAGATGTGCGTGGCCGTCCACGCCGAGATGAACGCCATCATCAGCGCCGCCCGGCGGGATATGATCGGCAGCTCCCTGTACCTGGTGGGCTTTGACGGGGACAAGCTCATCAAGGCCGAGCCCTGCGCCATCTGCGCCAAGCTCATCAAGAACGCCGGCATCAAAGAGGTCATCACCTACGAAGATGTGGACCCCATCGAAGCAACGGAATAACTGCGTCTAAATCCTCCCTTACAAAAGGGAGGATTTTTTCTAAACAGAGGAGGATTTCCCCATGACCATCACCCTGGCCACCATGGCCGACTACCAGGGCATCCTGGCCCTGCACCAGACCTACCACACCGACTCCATCTCCCCGGAAGACCGGCCCGACGGCTTCGTGACCACCAACTTCACCCCCCAGCAGCTGGAGGACCTCATCGTGAAGGAACAGGGTGTCACCGTGGCCAAGGATGACAGCGGCCGGGTCGTGGCCTACGCCACCGCCGCCTCCTGGGACTACTGGGCCCAGTGGCCCCTCTTCGTATACATGATCGACCACCTTCACGAGTATCAGCTGGACGGGGTCACCCTCACCAGGGAGAACTCCTACCAGTACGGCCCCGCCTGCGTCCACAAGGACTACCGGGGCACCGGGCTCTTCGCCAAGGTCTTTCGGGCCTCCCTGGACTCCATGGCCCACCGCTACCCCATCATGGCCACCTTCGTCAACCAGGTGAACCCCCGGTCCTACGCCGCCCACACCCGGAAAGCAGGCATGACCCTGGCGGGGACCTTCCCCTTCAACAACAACCAGTACGACTGCCTGGTCTGCCCCACGGCACCGTTCCAGTATCATCTGAACTTCCACCATCAGCCGGACCCCAAGGCTCTGGCCCTGACCTCTCCCGAGGCCACCCAGGCCGCCCACACCTTCCACACCAGCCTGCCCGGCTATGCCCCCACTCCCCTGGTCTCTCTGGAGGCCCAGGCCAAGCATCTGGGGGTGGAGAAGCTCTGGGTAAAAGACGAGTCCCATCGGTTCGGCCTGAACGCCTTCAAGGGTTTGGGAGGCAGCTATGCCATCGCCGAAAACCTCTGCGGCAAGCTGGGCATCCCCGTGGACGAAAAGGCCTTCGGTATCCTCACCTCCCCCGAGACCCGGGAGAAGCTGGGGGAGATCACCTTCGTCACCGCCACCGACGGCAACCACGGCCGTGGTGTGGCCTGGGCCGCCCGGGTCTTCGGCCACAAGTCCGTGGTATATATGCCCAAGGGCAGCGCCCAGGAGCGGCTGGAGAACATCCGGGCCCAGGGGGCAGAGGCCGAGATCACCCACCTGAACTACGACGATGCCGTCCGTCTGGCCAGTAAAATGGCGGATGAACAAGGCTGGGTCCTCATCCAGGACACCGCCTGGGATGGCTACGAGGATGTCCCCACCCACATCATGCAGGGCTACACCACCCTGGCCCACGAGATCGCCCAGGAACTGGACCAGCCCCCCACCCATCTCTTCCTCCAGGCCGGGGTGGGCAGTGTGGCCGGCGGAGTGGCGGGCTACTTCGCCGCCCGCTATGGGAAAGACCGTCCCGTGACCGTCATCTGCGAGCCCGACCAGGCCGACTGCCTCTACCGGACCGCCACGGCCGACGACGGGAATCTCCACTTCGTCACCGGTGACATGAACTCCATGATGGCCGGTCTCTGCTGCGGGGAGCCCTGCACCGTCAGCTGGGACATTTTGAAGGGCACCGCCGACTGCTTTGTGTCCTGCGCCGACCACTACGCCGCCCGGGGCATGATCCTTCTGGGAAAGCCTTTGGGGGATGACCCCAGGGTGATCTCCGGGGAATCCGGGGCCGTCACCGCCGGGGTCCTGGAGGGACTCATGACCGAGCCCCGTCTGGCCGACCTGCGGGACCGCCTGAGCCTGGACGAGCGCTCCCGGGTGCTGCTTATCTCCACCGAAGGGGATACGGATAAGGAAAATTACCAGAGAATTCTATCAAAAATTTAAACTCATCTCATCCACATCCCCCTACAGGTATAGCATTTTGCCTGTAGGGGCCGATGCCCACATCGGCCCGCCAACGTTGCTCAAACCCTATAGGCAGCGGGCGATTCGTGAATCGCCCCTACAACAACGAAACCGCCTTCCACACTCGGAAGGCGGTTATTCTTTCTCCATATTTTCAGGCAAGACATATTCCAGCAGATCCCCCATACCACAGTCCAACACAAAGCAGAACTTGGAAAAGGCATCGATATCCACCAAAGAAATGTTTTCATTCTTATAGTACCGGTCGATCACGTCATACTTCACACCCGTGAGTTCCTTCAATCGATTCCGGGTGATGCCACGGCTCTCCAGCACTTCCTTCAGTTTTACATTGACCTTGCCATAATCTCCGATGGTATACTGCTGGACAATACTTTTCAACTCTGCCATGTCATCACCTCTTTTCAGGTTCCATTCTACCAAGGAATCCCCCGGTTGACATTATCCCAATTTAGGTATACCCTTATATCAGGGTAATATCGAGGTGATGATGATGAAAGCAAAACGGAAAAAACTTATCATTCTTGCCGTGATTGGCATGCTCCTCCTCTTCTGGAAACCCCTCTATACGGTTGGGGCGTTTCTTCTCCTTCCCTCCCCGGATACCTGCTCCCTCTGCGACCAGGAACCCCGGGAGGTCCCCTGCCTTCTCAACCGGAGCACCGGCGACATCGGAACCCTGGTGGGTACCACCGTCCCCGGCAAGTTCCAGTTCGTGGGATGCCTCGGGGCCATGGGTGGGTGGGACTCTGATACCCAAACCGCTCAGGTCACTATCCCAAATGCCCAGGACGGGGTGGCTCTGTCCCGCTTCTGTCGGTCCTGCCGGTTCCACATCGCTGACGGCACAGGGACCACCTTCGTCCTGCTGGACCTGACTGATCCGGAACGGCCGGTGATCTATCCTCTGGAAGAAGGTGCGGACCTCATCGTTCTGGACTGGTCGGTCTCCATTCAGGCCTTACTGGAGCAGAACAGCTTTGACCTGACGGTGAGCCCAACCCGCCAACCATAGGCAGCGAACCACGTTCCGGGCCGATGTGGGCATCGGCCCCTACAACGGAGGGTTTTGCGGCACAAAAAAATCCCCAAGGTGTGGAAAACCTTGGGGATGCTTTTTACTCAAAACAAAGAAATGACACCGCAGAAGATCAGGGGGATGGCCAATGCGGGCAGCATGTTCATGGTCTTGCAGTCCTTGATGTTCAGGATGGAGAGACCGGAGCAGGCGATCAGGAACCCGCCCACGATGGACAGCTCGGTCATCATGTCCGGGGTCATGAAGGGGCCCAGGAGGGTGGCCAGCAGATAAATGCTCCCCTGCCAGCAGAAGAGAACGACGGCCGTCAGGGCGATGCCGATGCCGTAGGTGGAGGCCAGGACCATGGAGGTCACAAAGTCCAGGGTGGCGTTGGTAAAGAGGTAGGTGTTGTCTCCATACAGGGCGCTCTGGATGGGGCCCAAAATAGACAGGGTACCGATGCAGAAGAGGAGGATGCCTGTGGACAGGCCCTTGCTCAGTTCTCCCCGGGAGAACCGGTCGGCCACCCGCTGGAAGCGGTTTTCCAGGTCCCAGGTGGTGCCCAGGAGGCCGCCCAGGGCCAGGCTCACGATGAAAAGCACCGGGAAGTTGCTGTTGGGCATATTCTGGACGACCGCATTGATGCCCAGGCCGCAGGCCGCCAGGCCCATGGCGTTGAAGAGTACGGTCTGGTGCTTCTCCCGCAGACCCTTTTTGAATACACTGCCGATGATGCTGCCGGCAAGGATGGTGGTGGTGTTGACGATGGTTCCCAGCATGGTTTGTTCCTCATTGTTTTCTTATGGAATCACAAACCCTATCTTATTCCCAAACCCTCCTGCCGTCAAGGGGTACTTCCGGTTGGGCGGATATGGGATCTGCCCCTGCAGCAACAAAACCGCCTTCCACATTCGGAAGGCGGTTACTTGATCTCTTGTTCCAAATCATGAAAGAGTTCCGGGCAGAAGAAATCATCCACCGCAATTTCCAATCCATCACACAGCTTCTTGATGGTCGAAACGGTGGTGCTGTTGTTTCGTCCGCTGATCACATTGTTGATGGTGGACTGGCTCACACCGCTGATATTGCACAGCCGATTGACGGAAATGCTTCGTTCCCGGCACAACTGCAAGATTCGTTCCCGAACTGCTTCCCCAACCGTCATTCTCCCACCTCACTTTCAAGATGAGGATACCGAATCTCTCTTGAAAAACTTACCCCTTTTGAGTTAAAATAACTCAAAAGGGGTAAAGGTGATGATATTATGAATTTGACTAGAAAGAAAAAATGGCTTCTGGCCCTCTCCTCAGCTCTCATTTTACTTATCGTATTCTTCTGGAAACCCCTCTATACCGTTGGGGCCTTTCTCCTCCTTCCCACGCCGGACACCTGTTCCCTCTGCGCCCAGGAACCCCGGGAGGTCCCCTGCCTGCTCAACCGGAGCACCGGTGACATCGGAAAACTGGTGGGCACCGCTGTCCCGGGTAAGTTTCAGTTCGTGGGATGCCTTGGGGCCACGGGAGGCTGGGATTCCGACACCCAAACCGCTCAAGTCACCGTCCCCGATGAGAAAGAGGGCCTTAATCTGGCCTGTTTCTGCCGCAGCTGCCGGTTCCGGATCTTCAATGGTCAAGGATATACCTTCGTTCTGCTGGATCTGTCTGACCCGGAGCAGCCGGTGATATATCCTCTGGAAGATGGTGCTGTGTATGCTATCCAGGGATGGTCGATCTCCGTCCAGGCCAACCAGGAGGGAGAGGATTTTCAACTAAATGTTTCTCCCTCCTCGTAAGCCCCTTCTTTGCACGCCCTCTCAGGCACGGCAGGGGCCGATTCCATATCGGTCCCTGCGACAGCGTGGCGGAACATAGCCCTCAAACCAACCCCACCACCCACAGGATGATCCCATACACCACACTGGCGGAGATGCCGTAGACCAGCACCGGCCCGGCCACCGTGAAGAGCTTCACCGCCGTCCCGGTCACGAACCCCTCCTGCCTGAACTCCATGGCCGGGGAGACCATGGCATTGGCAAAGCCTGTGATGGGGACCATAGTCCCCGCCCCAGCGTGCTTGGCGATCCTGTCAAAGACCCCGATCCCTGTAAGGAAGGCCGCCAGAAAGATGAGGGTCACGCACTCTGCCGTCCCGGCGGCCTCCGCCCCCAGGCCCCGGCTCCTGTAAAAGTCCGTGAGGGCCTGGCCAAGGACGCAGATGAGACCCCCTGTGCAGAAGGCCCACACCATATTTTTCAACATGGGTGAGGGCCTGGCTTTGGCCGCCACATAGGCGTTGTACTCGGCATTGCTCAGCTGATTTAAGTCCATTTATATCACCTCGCCCCCAGTTTTCCCCTCTCCTTTGGCGAATATGCCTCAGGAGAAACATCTTGACAAATCGTTGATTTTCGGTATAATAATAGGGTCTGTGTCCAACAGACTTATCCTTTCCGGCAGCGGAGACTGCCGGACAAATGTCCATAAGGAGGTGCAACGAACATGGCAAAGGTTAACGCAAACTACGAAGTGGTCTATATCCTGGATCCCGCAATGGGCGAAGAGGCAATTGCCGCTATGGTCGAGAAGTTCAAGACTCTGGTTGAGACTCAGGGTACCGTGAGCGAAGTCGACGAGTGGGGCAAGCGTCGTCTGGCATACCCCATCAATGACCTGAACGAGGGTTATTACGTCCTGATGACCTTCACCGCAGAGCCCAGCCTGCCCGCAGAGCTGGACCGCGTGCTGAAGATCACCGAAGGCGTCATGCGCTCCATGATCATCTGCAAGGACGAATAAGGAGACTCTTGCTTTATGCTGAACAAGGTCTTCCTGCAGGGTCGCCTGGTGGCTGACCCCGAACTGCGCCACACCGCCAACGGCGTGGCCATGGCTTCCTTCCGTCTGGCTGTGGACCGGGACTTCAAGGACCGGGAAACCGGCGAACGGAAAGCCGATTTCATCAACGTCGTGGCATGGCGCCAGACCGCGGAGTTCGTCTCCCGGTTCCTCACCAAGGGCCGCATGGCCATTGTGGAGGGCAAGCTCCAGACCCGCGACTACACCGACCGTGACGGCAACCGTCGTTTCGTCACTGAGGTCGTTGCCGACAATGTCTATTTCGGCGACTCCCGCAGAGACGGTGACAATGGCGGCGGCTACGCTCCCGCACCCACCGGCGGCAGAGGCTACGGCGCTCCCGCAGGCGGCGGTTACGGTGCTCCCGGCGGTAACTACCCCTCGTCCGGCGGCGGTTATTCCGCTGCTCCCGCTGTCGATCAGTTCGCAGACCTGACGGACGACGACGGCGAACTGCCTTTCTAATAGGCCACTATCATCATCAAGGAGGTTTGCTACTATGGCTATGGATAGAGAACGTCCTCGCGGCAACCGTAAGCGCCGCAAGGTTTGTACTTTCTGCGTCGATAAGGTCGAGCACATCGACTACAAGGATTCTGCTAAGCTGCGCCGCTTCGTTTCTGAGCGCTCCAAGATCCTGCCCCGCAGAACTACCGGTACCTGCGCAATGCATCAGCGTCAGCTGACCGAGGCCATCAAGCGCGCTCGTCAGATCGCTCTGCTGCCCTACGTGACCGACTAATTTCGGAAACGACACAAACGAGCTGCAAACCCACGTTTGCAGCTCGTTTTTCTATATGCTGACAGGAGGGCATTGGCTTCTCCCGCCGGGAGAAGCTGGCCGCGAAGCGGACTGATGAGGGGCAATGCTGCACCCACGTCGGTCTAGATCCCGGCCGCCTCCCCTCATCCGCCCCCTGCGGGGGCACCTT
>JAFVUT010000006.1 GCA_017502545.1 Ruminiclostridium sp. | reverse complement strand
CCGGATCTTCGGCGGCTTCGTCTCCGGCAAGCTCCTGGACTCCCTCATCATCGGCATCCTCTGCTGGGTCATCCTGTCCATCCTGAACATGCCCTACACCATGATCATCAGTCTTACTGTGGGCATCACCAACATCATCCCCGTCTTCGGTCCCTTCTTCGGGGCCATCCCCTCGGCCTTCCTGCTGCTGCTGACCGACCCCGCCAAGTGTCTGGTCTTTATCGTGTTCATCCTGATCCTTCAGCAGGTGGACGGCAACATCATCGGCCCCAAGATCCTGGGCGACTCCACCGGTCTGCCGGCTTTCTGGGTCCTTTTCTCCCTGCTCCTCTTCAACTATCTCATGGGCTTCTGGGGAATGCTTCTGGGCGTGCCCTTCTTCGCCTCCTTCTATTATCTGCTGCGGGAGTTCATCAATGCCCGCCTGGGCAAAAAAGATCTGCCCACGGCAACCCAGGACTATATCAACGTCTCCGGTATCGACGAGGACGGCACCCTCCATTACACCGAGCCCAAACGCATCCAGTTCTATCCCCTGGTGAAGGGCGAGAACAGCTACTGGGCCCAGCTCAAGGCCTGGATGGACCGCCCCCTGCCCAAGGATGCCTTTAAGAACAACCCCTTTATCACCCTGCACAAGAGCGTGCGGGAGTTTAAGGAAGCAGAAGAGCAGGACAAGCAGGACGAAGAGTCCTGAGCCCCGGAGGTGTTACCCATGCGCAATCAAGCCAGCAGACGGATGGCCCTGTGCGGCATCACCGCCGCCCTCATGACGGTGGTCATGCTGTTGGGCTCCATCCTGCCCCTGTCCACCTACTCCTGCCCCATGCTGGCAGGTGCCCTGCTCATCCCTATCCTCTGGGAGATGGGGACCAAAATGGGCGGCCTGGTCTATCTGGCCGTCTCCATCCTCAGTATTCTCATGGCTCCGGACAAGGAGGCCGTCTTCCTCTTCGTCTTCCTGCTGGGCTGGTATCCCATTGCCCGGCCCAGGCTCCAGCACATCAGGGCGAAGCCCATCCGCTGGGTGGTGAAGCTGGTCCTCTTTAACCTGGCCGCTGTCGCGACCTATGCCTTCCTCCTCTTTGTGCTGACCATGCCCGATCTCCAGGCAGAGTTTGCCGATTGGACCGTCCTCTTCCTGGCAGGCTTCCTCCTGCTGGGCAACGTGACCTTCGTCCTCTACGACCTGGTCCTGGGCAGACTGGGAGATTTCTATGTGGTCAAAGTCCGGCCCAAGCTCTTTTCCACACACACCGTCGACCTATGAGGTATCCTATGAAACAGAGAATCCTGTCCCTTTTTCTGGCCTGTGTGATGGCCCTCTCCCTGGTGGTCCCCGCTGCCGCCGCCAAGACCATGAGCTTCACCGATGTGAAGTCCTCCGACTGGTTCTACCCCAACGTGAAAGACCTGTACAGCTGGGGAGTCATCAACGGCGTCACTGCCACCACCTTCAAACCCCAGGGCACCGTGACCTTCGGTCAGGCCCTGAAAATGATCCTTCTGGCCTGCGGCTATTCCGAGCAGGCCGCTGCCAACGGCCACTGGGCCGGTGGATACTATGCCCTGGCCTCCCGGAACGGCTTCCTGCCCAAGAACATGAAGCTGGGCCTGGACGACCCCATCAACCGCAAGCAGATCGCCCAGATCATCGTCAAGGTCCTGGATGTGAGCCGCACCGGGGCAGAGCTCCCCTTCTCCGACACCGGCAGCAAAGACGCCCTGATCCTGTACGATTACGGCATCTTCACCGGCTCCCCCACTGAGGACGGAAGACTCCTCTTCAAGCCCGACAGCAACATCACCCGGGCGGAGATCAGCGCCGTCATCTGGCGGCTCTACCAGCTGGACCTGCCCGAGAAGGAGCCCGAACCGGAACCCACCGGGGACTACTTCATGTTTGGCGGCAAGAAGGTGTACATCGTGGAGGAACTGCCGGAAAACACCTATGACCGGGAGTTTTTCCAGGTGAATGACCAGGGTCTGCTCACCTACAACAGCAACGAGTACACCTGCAAGGTGGGCGTGGATGTCTCCCGCTACCAGGGCACCATCGACTGGGCCCAGGTCAAGGGAGCGGGCATTGATTTCGCCATCCTCCGTCTGGGCTATCGGGGCTACGGCACCGGCAAGATGGTGATGGATGAGTACTTCTATCAAAACATCCGGGGCGCTCTGGCCAACGACATTGAGGTGGGTGTCTACTTCTTCTCCCAGGCCATCTCCCCTGCTGAGGCCAAAGAAGAAGCCCGGTTCTGCATGAATGCCCTGAAGGGCTACCACATCACCTATCCCATCGTCTTCGACTGGGAGCCCTATAACAGCAGCCTGGAGCCCCGAACCGAGGACCTGGACGACAAGGTGCTGACCCAATGCGCCGTGGCCTTCTGCGAGGAGGTCAAGGCCGGCGGTTACCAGCCCATGGTCTACGCCAACCCCACCTACTTCTACTTCCATTTTGACCTGAACGAGCTGACCAACTACCCCTTCTGGCTGGCCCATTACAATACCTTCACCAACTTCTACTACCACTTCGATATGTGGCAGTATTCCGACGGCACCTACATGGTAGGCCCCGACGGAACCTTTGTCCGGAACGAGGACGAGGATGTCACCATCATCCCCGGCATCGACGGCTATGTGGACCTGAACATCCACTTCATCCCCAAGTAAGCAAAAACGGAAGCACTTCCCATGTGGAAATGCTTCCGTTTCTTATTGGTTTGCAAAGGCCCAGAACCCGTCAAAGTCGGTCAGGTCGGGCAGATACAGATGGCAGAGGGTTTTCAGAACGACCTGGTCGCTGTACAGGTCATGGACACCGGCCACCCGGTAGCCAGCCTGAAAGGCCGTTTTTGCCCCGTGGACAGCGTCCTCAAAGACCCAGGTCTCTTCGGTCCGGCAGCCCATCCGGTCCCGGGCGTGGTCGTAGATGAAGGGCTTGTCCTTGCCGGTGTTCAGCTCCCGGCAGGTGTAGACCTCGTCCAGCAGGTGGAAGAGTCCGGCGGTTTTCAGGCCGTCGGTGATGGGTCCCCGGTCGGTGTTGGTGGCCAGGGTGCAGGGAATGCCCTTGGCCCGCAGGGCTTTCAGGAAGTCCACAGCTCCGGGCTTGGCCTTGACCTCATAGCGGTAGAAATCCCAGACGGTGCGGTTGATGCCCTCGATGATCTCCTGGTGGCTCTGGGCGAGGCCGTAGGCCTCCTTCATGTACACAGCTCCCTCCACCTGGGTCATGGGAAAGAGGATGGCCCGCAGGCCCGGACGGGCTTCCACACCCAGGGATGCCAGGTACCGGGCCCCTACCGTGTCCCACATGCCCATGGAATCGATCAGTGTTCCATCCGCGTCAAAAATTGCCCCTTTGATCACAGGCCTCTCCTCCTTTTCTGCAGTTTGTTTAGTGTATCAGAGAATTCCCCTCTGGTCAAGGGGTGGGGAACGTGGTAGGATAGTACCAATGACATCATCTGCGAAAGGAGACTTTTTATGTCTGACTCCGCTTGCTATATCATCGGGGCCGGGCCCTTCTACGGGCTGGTCCAGGCTCCTAAAGAGGGGGACTATATCCTGGCCGCTGACGGCGGGTTCCGCCACTGCCAGACCGCCGGTCTGACCCCTGACCTGCTTCTGGGGGATTTTGACTCCCTGGAGGACCGCCCCACCCACCTGGAGACCCAGACCTTCCCGGTGGAAAAGGACGACACCGACTCCATGCTGGCCATGAAGCTGGGGCTGGAGAAGGGGTTTCGTACTTTTCACCTGTATGGGGGCACCGGTGGCCGCATGGACCACACCCTGGCCAACCTCCAGGGGTTAGGCTTCCTGGCCCAGCACGGGGCTCGGGGGTATCTCTACGACGAGACCTTCGTCTTCACCGCCATTCGGAATGATTCCATCACTCTGCCCGCACGGGAGGAGGGGATCTTCTCGGTCTTCTGCCTGGGCCCGGAGGCCCACGGCATCACCATCCGGGGTGCAAAATACTGCCTGGAAGGGGCTGACCTGGACGCCTTCTTCCCTCTTGGAGTCAGCAACCATTTCCAGGGGGAAGAGGTTGCAATCTCCGTGGAGGACGGGTGTCTGCTGATCGGGTGGGAGATTTGAATCGTCAACCGCACAACCTTGTAATGCCCTTCGGGTCTGCAATCCCTCAGTCACGGCTGCGCCGTGCCAGCTCCCTTTACACAAGGGAGCCTGCGGTGAGTGAAAATCCCAGCGCACAAAAAACTGCTGGCTCGGTGAGCCAGCAGTTTTTGATTACATAAGCTTGGAGGTGAAGTACACAGCCAGGATGAACAGCCAGGCTGCCAT
>JAFVUT010000066.1 GCA_017502545.1 Ruminiclostridium sp. | reverse complement strand
GGCACGCACATGTCGCGCCGGAAAACGGACTTGACTTTATTTCGCCGCTGCGGCAGCGAAACTCTGCGAGGCTATTTACCTTCTAAGATCCATGCAAAATATTTCCATGGGATTTTTCTTTTGCCGGTGTATGATAGGATAGAAGGGTCCTCTGCCAAAAACGGCAGAGGACCCTTTCTGTCTTTCTTATGCGGTGCCGCCGGAGACCTGATCCATGTGTTCGGTGCGGCGAATGATGTCCTTTTTCAGATTGATGCCGTCCACCTTGCCGGAAGCCAGGTAGGGGAAGCGGTCGTAGACCTCGAAGTAGGCGGGGATCTTGTACTTGGCCAGGCGGTCCTTCAGGAAGTCACGCATCTGGGCCTCGTCAAAGACTGCCCCCTCCTTCAGCAGCAGGGCGGCTGCCACGGCCTCCCCGAAGAAGTCGTCGGGAACACCCAGGACCTTCACGTCGGCGATGGCCGGATGCTCGGAAATGGCCGAGGCGATCTCGTTGGGGATGATGTTCTCGCCGCCCCGGATGATGATCTCCTTGCTGCGTCCGGCCAGGTGAACATAGCCCTCCCGGTCGATATAGCCCAGGTCTCCCGTGTGGAGCCAGCCCTCCTCATCGATGGCCTGCTTTTCCAGGTTCAGCTTATAGTAGCAGAGCATCATAAAGGAGCCCCGGAGGCAGATCTCGCCGGTCTCGGAGCCGTCCCGCCTGCACTCCCGGTTCCCGTCCAGACTGCGGACGGAGACCTCGGTGTCCCCCAGGGGCTTGCCGATGGTCCGGGTGATGTGCTCCAGGCTGTCCTCGTACTCACTCTCGGTGGCGATGGCCAGCTCGGACAGGCCGTAGGCCGAGATGAGATGGTTGTTGGGGAATTTTTCCCGGAAAAGCTGGAACTGGGCTTCCGTGGTGGCGGCGCCTCCCAGAAGGCTGCAGCGGACGGAGGTCACCCGGTCCGGGTGAAAGTCCCGGCTGTTCACCAGGGCCAGCATCATGGTGGGCACCGAGTGAAGGATGGTGCACCGCTCCTCCTGGATGGTCCGCAGGATGGTGTCTGTGTGCAGGTCTTCGGGAAGATAGAGGGGGGCATCCCGCAGGGCACAGGCAAAGAGACAGCCGGTAAAACCAAAAATGTGGAAGAGGGGCAGGATCTGGCAGTTCCGGTCCTCACTGCTGAGGCGGATATTCTCCGCGGTGGCCTCGGCGGCATTGAGCACGCTGTAGGCCGACAGCAGGACCCCCTTGGGCTGGCCGGTGCTGCCCGAGCTGAAGATGACCACAGAGGCATCGTCAGACTCCACCCGGTACTGGAATCGACCGGCGGCCTGCTGGTACTCCCCATAGCGGGTGGTGAAGTCCACCGTGTCATCCACCCGGCAGACGGCCCGGATGTTGGAGTCCTCCCCGGTAATGGCCTCCACGAAGGTGTCGTCCCCATCGGGCATCTCCCCCATACAGAAGTGGGTGATGTCGCCGATCCGGGAGAGCTGGACGATCTCCTTCCGCTTCAGATTGAAGTTGATGAGCATGGCAACGGCCCCCAGCTTCTGGATGGCAAAGAAGGTAAAGATCCAGTTGGCCGAGTTGCTGCCGCAGAGGGCCACGTGGGAGCCTCGGCGGACTCCCTGGTTATAGAGGTCCAGGGCAATGATTTGGGATATCTTTTCGATGTCTGCCCAGGTGTAGCTGCGGCCCTTGTAGACCACAAAGGGTCTGTCCGGGGACTCCTCCCGCTTCTTGCTCAGCAGGGCCTTGAAGGACATGTGGATGTGCATGGGCTTCAGATCCCCCTCTGCCCGGGACACATCCAGGAGCTGGTCCATGCCGGTGGTCTGGAAGATCTTATAGACCCGGTCATGGACGTTGATGATCTTCAGCTGGTCGGGATAGTAGAGCCGCTTTTTCAGCACCAGCATCTCCCGCAGACCGGCAGCGGTGATGTGCTCCACATTGGTAAAATCGAATACCACGTTGCTGTAGGTATAGAAGTCATACTGCCGTGTGGTGGCATGGAGGATATGACTGGTGCGGGCATCGATGCGGCCTTCAATGGAGAAGGTGATCAGACTTGCCTTTCTGTTCTTTTCAACGGTTATTTCCATACGTGTCACCCCTTGGTTTCAGTTTCTATACTTCCCTTTCTCTTCATCAATATGTTATAATAAACACCAGAAAAAGTAAAGAACTTTTTGTGCATCCTGCCATGAGATTTTCTGTTCAATCCCATAAAAAAACCGTCTGTCCGAAGACAGACGGTTTTTTATTTAGATCGGGATGCAGCGGATCATCAGCTGATCGCACACCTGGTCGATGTTGGTCTTGTCGATGCCGGCCTTGTCCATGGTCTGCTTGACCCGGTCCACCAGGAAGGGGTTGTTCAGATCCCGCAGGTTGTTCATCACGTTCAGGCGGCGGCCCAGACGGAAGATGTTCTGGGTGTCCTCAGGCATCTCCAGGAACCGGTCGATGGTGGCCAGCATCCGGTCCTTCCCCTCGGGGAGCTTGCCCCGAAGCTCCAGCAGGATGTTCAGGATGTGGTCGGAGTCCACCACGCTGGTGATGCCGTGGAGATTCTCGATGAAGAGGCGGATCTCCCGGATGGTCTCAATGTCGTTGGGGCGGGTGAGGATCCCCTTCTCGTAGTCCTCGTACATCTCCAGCTTATCGGCCAGAGCCATGGAGCGGATGCGGATAAAGTCGGGGTTCACCTGGTTCATCACATCGGCGGTGTCCAGGGCGGATTCCCGGGCAAACTCCCGGCCGCCCATGCCGGGCATATAGAACTCGTTGATCTCGATGCCGGCGGCCTTGGCCTTGATGCCCGCCTCGATCTGGGTCTGCTTGGTGCAGCCCTTCTTCATGAGCTTCAGGATGTGGTCGTTGCCGGTCTCCAGACCGATGTGGAAGCGGTTCAGACCCAGCTCGGCGTACCGCTTCAGCCGCTCCGGGCTCAGACGGTTGATGGTGTCCGCCCGGGCGTAGGAGGTGATCCGCTGGATGTTGGGGAAGGTGGCGTTCAGGTATTCCAGGACCTCGATCATCTCGTCGGGCGGCATGAGGATGCTGTTGCCGTCCTGGAAGAAGACCGACTTCATACCGCTCTGGATCCAGTTGTAGGCAGAGTAGCAGGCCTCCTGCTCCCCGGGGGTAGCAGGATTACTTGCATCTTCAATGTTCCCCTGGAACACGTCCACCCAGTATTTGATCCGGTCGATATCTTTCTTCACGTCTTCGGCAGAGCGAATGGCGAAGGGAACGTCGCGATAAAAGCCGCAGAAACGGCACTTGTTCCAGCCGCAGCCCCGGTTGATGCGGAGCAGCAGGCTGTAGGCCTCGCTGGGGGGCCGGATGGGGCCCAGCTCAAAGCCTTCGTAAGCAGGGGTTTTACGCAAGGGCTGTGTCCTCCTTTTGTGTATATTATAATCTGTATGGTGGTATTATAACCTAAGAAGGCGTATCCTGCAAGGCATATCCGGCAGGAGATTTTCCCACGGAAACTTTTTGCAGGAAAAAGTTGAATTTCCGTCAAAAAAGACTTGTTATTCGGGGCAAAACCATGTATAATAATTCCGGTAATTTTTTCGTGTACAGCCTGTGCAGACAAAAAGATCACCCGTCGTAAGTTCCGCGGAGTGTTACGATTCCGCGGGTTTGTATTTTTCGTAATTTTTCTACGTATTGGAGGACTGACCATGGCAGGCGTTATTTCCAGAGGCATCCAGGGCCCGATCATTCGGGAAGGTGACGACATCGTCGATATCGTTGTTCAGAGTGTTTACGCATCCGAGAAGGAAGACAACTACACCCTGAAGGACCGTGACGTTATCGCAGTGACCGAATCCGTGGTGGCTCGCGCCCAGGGCAACTACGTGAGCGTTGACCACGTAGCCCAGGACATCCGCAATAAATTCAACACCAACAAGCTCGGACTGATCTTCCCCATTCTGAGCCGCAACCGTTTCTCCATGTGTCTGAAGGGCATCGCCCGGGCTATGGACGAAGTGGTGATCCTCTTCAGCTATCCCAATGACGAAGTGGGCAACCCCCTGATGGCCCGCTCCGCTTACGTTCCCCATAAGTACAGTGAGGTCACCTCCTACAACGAGGCAGACTTCATCGCCACCTTCGGCTCCCCCGTTCACCCCTTCACCGGTGTGAACTACCTGGACTTCTACCGCGAAGTCATCGAGGCTGAGGGTGCAAAGGCAACCTTCCTGTTCTCCAACGATGCACGCTATGTGGCAACCGTCTGTGACCACATCCTGTGCTGCGACATCCACACCCGTGCCGAGACCTGCGCAGCCCTGAACGACATGGGCAAGCACGCACTGACCCTGGCCGACATCATGAATGCTCCCGTGGACGGCAGCGGCTATCACCCCGCTTACGGTCTGCTGGGCTCCAACAAGGCCACCGAGGACAACCTGAAGCTCTTCCCCCGGGACTGCCAGCCCATCGTGGACGGCATCCAGGCCCGCATCAAGGCCGACCGGGGCATCCACGTGGAAGCTATGGTCTACGGCGACGGCGCTTTCAAGGATCCCGTGGGCGGTATCTGGGAGCTGGCTGACCCCGTGGTCTCCCCTGCTTACACCGAGGGCCTGTCCGGCCGTCCCAACGAGCTGAAGATCAAGTTCCTGGCAGACAACGACTATGCAGACCTGTCCGGCGAGGAGCTGAAGGAAGCCATCCGCAAGGAGATCCAGTCCAAGGACGCTGACCTGGTGGGCAGCATGAGCTCCGAGGGAACCACCCCCCGTCAGTACACCGACCTGCTGGGCTCTCTGTGCGACCTGACCTCCGGTTCCGGTGACAAGGGCACCCCCTTCATCGTCATCCAGAACTACTTCACCAACTACGCTGAGTAATCCTGCGAAGGATATTCAAACCCCCTGTCACTCAATCGGAGTGACAGGGGGCATATTTTTTACATTCCGGAACCGCTGCGCTGGGTTCCGGAATGTGGGTTTTCGGCAGGCACATGTCCTGCCGGAAAACGAATCGAACTTGATTTCGCCGATGGATCGCCGAAACTCTGCTTGGCTTTGGCAAATCCATTGACAAAGAAGGTCTTGAGGGGTAGAATGTACGTTACCGAACTTTTTATAAGCACCAAAGGAGAACCATCATGCACTGTTGTGACCAGAACCCTCCCCGTTACATCGGCGCAGAGGTGAAAGCTCTGACCCACGCCTTCCGGCGGCAGTTTACCGAAGCCATTCGCCAGGCCGGAGCCGAGGATCTCTCCACCATGCAGGGCCACATCATCAGCTACCTGTATTACTTCCGGGATAAAGACATCTTTCAGCGGGATATTGAAGAGACCTTCAACATTACCCGCTCATCGGTCACCGGCATCGTCAAGCTCATGGAGGAAAAGGGCTACCTCACCCGCCAGAGCGTCCAGGGCGATGCCCGGCTGAAAAAACTCACCCTGACCCCCAAAGGGCTGGAACACCAGGAACGGGCCATGGCAGCCTTTGAACAGGTGGAGCGTGATGCTGTTCTGGGTCTTTCCCAGGAGGAGATCGACCTCTTTTACTCCCTCTGCACACGCATCCGAACCAATCTCAGCGACAAAAAGGAGTGAACCCATGCTGAAAACACTTCTGTCCCACGTGAAAGAATTCAAGCGGGACTCCATCCTCACCCCCATCTGCATGCTCTTTGAGGTGGCCATGGAAATGGTCATCCCCCTGCTGATGGCCTCCATCATCGACAAGGGCGTGGAGCTGGGCGACATGGCCCACATCACCAAGATCGGCTGCATCATGCTGGTCCTGGCCGTTCTGGGCCTCATTGCCGGTCTGCTGGGCGCCAAATACGGCGCCAATGCCTCCGCCGGCTTCGCCCGGAACCTGCGCCAGGCCATGTATGAGAACATCCAGACCTTCTCCTTTTCCAACATCGACAAGTTCAGCACCGCCGGTCTCATCACCCGTCTGACCACCGATGTGACCAACCTGCAGATGGCATACATGATGATCCTGCGCATGGGCATCCGTGCCCCTGCCTCCATGATCGTGGCCATGATCATGGCCTTCACCATCAGCCCCCGGCTGGCCTCCATCTATATGGTAGCCGTGGTGCTGCTGGGTATCGTCCTGCTGCTCATCATGAAGGGAGCCATGAAATACTTCCGGGAAGTCTTCCCCCGGTATGACGACATGAACGCCAGTGTCCAGGAGAACGTCTCCGCCATGCGTGTGGTGAAGGCTTATGTCCGGGAGGACTACGAGACCAACAAGTTCCACAAGGCCAGCCAGAACATCTATAAAATGTTCTGTTCTGCCGACAAGGTCTTGTCCTGGAACGGCCCCGCCATGAACCTGACGGTCTACTCCTGCATCCTGCTGCTGAGCTGGCTGGGTGCCAAGATGATCGTGGTGGGCGACCTGACCACTGGCGGTCTCATGTCCCTGCTGGCCTACTGTATGAACATCCTCATGAGCCTGATGATGCTCTCCATGATCTTTGTGATGATCACCATGAGCATGGCCAGCGCCGAGCGTATCTCCGAAGTTCTGAACGAGACGGCCGACATCGTGAACCCCGAAACCCCCGTTCATACTGTAGCCGATGGCTCCGTGGAGTTCCGCCACGTGGACTTTGCCTACAAAAAGGACTCCGAAAAGCCCGTCCTGCGGGACATCACCCTCTCCGTCCGCTCCGGTGAGACCATCGGCATCATCGGCGGCACCGGCAGCGCCAAGACCAGTCTGGTGAGCCTCATCAGCCGCCTGTATGATGTCACCGACGGCCAGGTCCTGGTGGGCGGCCGGGACGTGCGGGAGTACGACCTGGAAGCCCTTCGCGACCAGGTCTCCGTGGTCCTCCAGAAGAATGTCCTGTTCACCGGCACCATCCTGGAAAACCTCCGCTGGGGCGACCGGAACGCCACCGAGGAGGACTGCATCCGGGCCTGCCAGCTGGCCTGCGCCGATGAGTTCATCCAGAAGATGCCCGAGGGCTACCACACCCGCATCGAGCAGGGAGGCACCAACGTCTCCGGCGGCCAGAAGCAGCGTCTGTGCATCGCCCGGGCCCTGCTGAAAAAGCCCAGGATCCTCATCCTGGACGACTCCACCTCTGCCGTGGACACCGCCACCGATGCCAGGATCCGCAAGGCCTTTGCCGAAGAGATCCCCAACACCACCAAGTTCATCATTGCCCAGCGCATTTCCAGTGTCCAGCAGGCCGACCGGATCCTGGTCCTGGAGGATGGGCAGATCTCCGGCTTCGGTTCCCACGAGGAACTGCTGCAAACCAACGCCATTTACCGGGATGTCTACGAATCCCAGACCAGCGGCAACGGCGACTTTGACGAAGGAGGGGAAGACTGATGGCTGACAAGAATCATATCCCCAAGGGTCCCGGCGGCGGTCGTGGCCGTCCCCGTCCCAAGCTGGAAAATCCCAAGGCTACCCTGGGTCGGGTCCTGAAGTTTGTCGGCAGAAACTACGGCATCCATCTGGTGCTGGTGGTCATCTGCATCTTCGTCAGCGTCCTGGCCTCGGTCCAGGGCACCATGTTCACCAAGACCCTCATCGACGACTACATCATGCCCATGGTGAAGGCTGTCCAGGCAGGCGGCACCGCCGACTTTGGTCCCCTGATGGGTGCCATCTCCCGGGTGGCGGTCTACTACGGCTGCGGTGTCCTTGCCTCTTTCATCCAGGCCCGCCTCATGGTCTACGTGTCCCAGGGCACCCTGCGGAACCTCCGTGACGAGATGTTCCAGCATATGCAGCGGCTTCCCATCAGGTATTTTGACACCCATGCCCACGGCGACATCATGTCCCGCTACACCAACGACATCGACACCCTCCGGCAGCTGGTGAGCCAGAGCCTGCCTCAGCTGCTCAACTGCACCATCACCGTGGTGAGCGTGTTCATCTCCATGGTGGTGCTGAACATCCCCCTGACCATCCTCACCCTGGTGATGGTGGGTCTGGTGACCTTCATCTCCGGCAAGTTTGCCGGTCTCTCCGGCCGGTACTTCGTCTCCCAGCAGAAGGACCTGGGCAGCCTCAACGGCTTCATTGAGGAGATGGTGGAGGGCCAGAAGGTGGTCAAGGTCTTCTGCCACGAGGAGGAGAACATCGAAGAGTTCACCCGCCGGAACGAGGCTCTCTACCAGAGCGCCCACAACGCCAACGCCTTTTCCAATATGCTGGGCCCCATCTCTGCCCAGCTGGGCAACGTCAGCTACGTCCTCTGCGCTGTGGTGGGCGGTATGCTGGCGCTCAACGGGGTGGGCGGCTTTACCCTGGGCGGCCTGGCCAGCTTCCTGACCTTCAACAAGAGCTTTAATATGCCGGTCTCCCAGATCACCATGCAGCTCAACGCCGTCATCATGGGTCTGGCCGGTGCCGAGCGGGTCTTCAAGCTCCTGGACGAGGAGCCCGAGGTGGACGAGGGCTATGTCACCCTGGTAAACGCCAGGGAGGAAAACGGCCAGCTCATTGAGACGGAGTCACGCACCGGCATCTGGGCCTGGAAGCACTTCCACAAGGATGACGGCACCACCACCTACAAGAAGCTGGAGGGTGACGTGGTCTTTGACGGGGTGGACTTCGGCTACACCGACGAGAAGATGGTCCTGCACGATGTGAAGCTCTATGCCACCCCCGGCCAGAAGATCGCCTTCGTGGGCTCCACCGGTGCCGGTAAGACCACCATCACCAACCTCATCAACCGGTTCTATGACATCCAGGACGGTAAGATCCGGTACGATGGCATCAACATCAACAAGATCAAAAAGGATGACCTCCGTCACTCCCTGGGCATCGTCCTCCAGGACACCCACCTCTTCACCGGCACCGTGATGGAAAACATCCGCTACGGCAAGCTGGACGCCACCGACGAGGAGGTGGTAGCCGCCGCCAAGCTGGCCAACGCCCACGGCTTCATCTCCCGTCTGCCCCAGGGCTACGACACCATGCTCACCGGCGACGGTGCCAGCCTGAGCCAGGGTCAGCGGCAGCTGCTGGCCATCGCCCGGGCCGCCATCGCCGATCCCCCCGTCCTCATTCTGGACGAGGCCACCAGCTCCATCGACACCCGCACGGAAAAGCTGGTCCAGGAGGGCATGGACGCCCTCATGCACGGCCGCACCACCTTTGTCATTGCCCACCGCCTGTCCACGGTGCGCAACAGCGACTGCATCATGATTCTGGAGAACGGCCGCATCATTGAGCGGGGCAATCACGAGGAACTCATGGAAAAGCAGGGCCGGTACTACCAGCTCTACACGGGCAATGGTCCCATTTCTTCCTAAGCACGTCAAAACGCCTCCCTTTGACAGGGGAGGCGTTTTGTGTTACTCTTGAAAGCAAGCCTTATCTTCCTCAAGGAGGAATTATTTTGAAGAACCATTTTGATATCCTCATCATCGGCGGTGGGGCCGTGGGCTGCGCAGTGGCCCGGGAGCTGGCCCGCTATGATGTTTCCATTGCTCTGCTGGAGCAGGAGGCTGACGTGGCCTCCGGGGCCAGCGGGCGAAACTCCGCCGTGGTCCACGCCGGGTTCAACAACAAGCCCGGGAGCCTTATGGCACGCCTCTGCGTGGAGGGCTGCCGGGGCTTTGAGGCCGCCTGCCGGGAACTGGACGTACCCTTCAAAAAGACCGGCAAGGTCCTGGTGGCCTTTGACCAGGACGACCTGGATACCCTGGCCCGGCTGAAGGCCCAGGGGGAGGAGAACGGCTGTCAGGGCCTTCGTCTTCTGTCCCGGGAGGAACTCCACACCCGCCTGCCCCAGGTGGGCGGCATCGGCGGCCTGGAATCCCCCGAGACCGCCGTCTTTGACCCCTTTCTCTACACCGTGGCCCTGGCAGAGAACGCCGCAAAGAACGGGGTCAAGTTCCATCTGAATACCAAGGTCACTGGCATTGACCGGACCAAAGAGGGCTTCCGGGTCACCGCCGGGGACCGGGTTTTCACCGCCCGGCGGCTGGTAAACTGCGCCGGTCTCCACAGCGCGGAGGTGGCCGCCCTGGCAGGTCTGGACCGCTACCATATCTACCCCTGCCGGGGCGAATATTTCATCCTGGATAAGACCGATATCCTCCCCATGCCCATCTATCCCGCCCCCAAGGCGGGGATCGGCGGGCTGGGTGTCCACCTGACCCCCACCATCCACGGCAATCTCATCATCGGTCCCAGCGCCGAGTACATCGAGGACCCGGCGGACACCGCCTCCACCCAGCCGGTCATGGACAAGCTGTGGGCAGAGGCCCAGCAGCTCCTTCCTGGCCTGAAAGGCCGTCAGATCATTGGCTCCTACGCCGGCATCCGCCCCAAGCAGGCACCCCCCGGCGAGGGGGGCTTCCGGGACTTCATCATCCGGGAGGAGGTCTCCTGCCCCGGGCTGGTGAACCTCATCGGCATCGAGTCCCCCGGCCTCACCGCCTCCCTGCCCATCGGGCGGATGGTTGCGGACATCCTGTCCCTCTCCCTGGACATGACCCGGAAGAAGGACTTCGACCCAACCAGAAAAGGCATCCTGCGGTTCCGGGACCAGTCTCCCGAGGAACAGGCCCGGCTCATTGCCCGGGACCCGGACTACGGCGAGGTAGTCTGCCGCTGCCAGACGGTCACCAAGGCCGAGATCCGCCAGGCCATCGAGAATCCCCTGGGGGCCCGGACGGTGTCCGCGGTGAAGTACCGGGCCTGGGCCACCACCGGACGGTGCAGCGGGGGCTACTGCCTGCCCAAGATCGCTGAGATCCTCACCAAAGAGTATGGCATGGCCCCGGAGGACGTTACCCATCGGGGGGACGGCTCCCATCTGTTCACAGGGAGGGTCAAGGCATGAAGCAGTACGACGTCATTATCATCGGCGGCGGGCCGGGCGGCCTGGCCGCTGCCAAGGGCGCAAAGGAAAACGGCGCCAAGTCGGTTCTGGTGCTGGAGCGAGACACCAGAACGGGCGGCATCCTGAACCAGTGCATCCACGATGGCTTCGGCCTCATTCGATACGGAGCCATGCTCACCGGCCCGGAGTACGCCCTCCGGGCAGAAAAAGAGGCCCGGGAGACCGGAGCAGAGGTCCTCACCGGGGCTATGGTCACCGGGCTGACGGCAGACCGGGTGGTCACCGCGGTCACCCGCCAGGGCCTTCTCCAGGTCCAGGCCGGGGCGGTGGTCCTGGCCACCGGCTGCCGGGAGCGGACCCGTGGGGCGGTAGCTATCCCCGGCACCCGCCCGGCAGGCATCTACACCGCCGGTGCTGCCCAGAACCTCATGAACACCAAGAACCTTATGGTGGGCAGGCGGGTGGTCATCCTGGGTTCCGGGGACATCGGCCTCATCATGGCCCGCCGCCTGACCCTGGAAGGGGCCACCGTCCTGGCGGTCATCGAGGCCCGGAACCAGCCCAGCGGTCTGGAACGAAACGTGAGCCAGTGCCTCTTTGACTTCGGCATCCCCCTCCACCTGGGCCACACCATCACGGACATCCAGGGCAGAAAGCGGCTGGAAGGGGTCACCATGAGTAAGCTGGACGAGAACAACCGGCCCATCCCCGGAACAGAAAGGGTCATCCCCTGCGACACCCTCCTTCTGTCCGTGGGCCTCATTCCCGAAAATGAGATCGCCGCCCAAGCGGGAGCAGAGCTGGACCCGGTGACCAATGGAACCATTACCGACGAACATCTCCAGACCTCGGTCCCCGGCATCTTCGCCTGCGGCAACAGCCGGAAGGTGCTGGACCTGGCCGACTTCGTCTCCCTCCAGGGCATCACCGCCGGACGGAACGCCGCTGCCTTCGGAAAGGGTCTCCCCCTGGAGCCCATGCCCAAGGAGACCTCCAACGCCATGGCCAAGGGCCTGCCCAAGCCCGGGGCCATTACCTGCATCCGCTGTCCCAAGGGCTGTCGAGTGACGGTTGGGCCTGACGGAAGGGCAACGGGCAACGGCTGCCCCAAGGGGGAGGAATACGCCCTCCAGGAGGTGAAGGCCCCCCACCGGGTCCTCACCACCACCCTCCTGGCTCCGGACGGCTCTCTGGTGCCCGTAAAGACCTCCAGGCCCATACCCAGAGAACAGCTCATGGTCTGGGCGGAAAAACTGCGGCAGACACCCGCCCCGGCAGGCCCCATCCGCCCCGGGCAGATCCTCCTGCGGGATCCCTTTGGGATCCGGGTGGATGTCATTGCGGCGGGAAATTAATAAGCTCCCCCTCCGGGGGAGCTGGCGCCGAAGGCGACTGAGAGGGCCAATCTCTGCCGATATTGCGATATCGAAAGATAGCCGCCCTCTCCGTCTTTGTCCTGCGGACAAATCCACCTCTCCCAGAGGGAGAGGTTATAAAAAACGGCTTCCCGTATCGGGAAGCCGTTTTTCTCAGCCCAAAATATTGGTCCGTTTGTTTTTGATCAGGTAGAGGGTCTTGCCGTCGGCACTGAGGCGGGCGTTGTCCAGGACCTCAGGGACCTCCAGCATGATCTGACGGAGCTTGTTCATGGCGATGACCATGACACCCCGGTCGGTGGACTCGATGCCCTTCTCCTCCAAATGTTTGAAGAAGGCATAAAAGTCCTTGTTGGCAAAGTAGTTGCGCCCCTCCAGGGTAATGGGCCGGTACCGGCCGGACAGAAGGAGGGACTGCTCCATCCGCTGGGCAGGAATCAGGTCCCCCTGAGAGGGCCGGACCAGAAAGGCGTACCGTCCCAGGCCCGCCGGGTCTGCAAAGTGATACTCCGCCGATTCCTTGTAGATCTTCCCCTCCGGTGTGGTTTCAATGAACATCGGGATCACTCCCTTGGTGGATCAGTTTAGTCGCTGTAGGCCCGGTCGATCTGGATGCGGAAGGTCCGGCCGTACTTTTCGCCCAGGTCCTTCTCGATCTGGGCCACCAGGTAGGTGGCATCCTTACACTTGAAGTCGATGACCGCATCGAAGGAGATGACCTTGGTCAACCGGTCCTCATAGAAGGCATGCATGGCCATGACGTGTTTGTAATTGGCCAGCTCCTTGCTCACATCCAGCTCCATTTGATGCAGGTCATTCATCTTGGTGTTCACCGCATAGAAGCCCACATAGAGTTCCATGTGGTACTCCTCCAGAGCCATCTTCTGAGCATTCTTGCTGATGGCGTGGAGCTCCTCGGCGGTGCGCCAGTCGTAGACCGCCACGTTCACGGAGCCCATGAGCTTGGTGGGGCCGTAGTTGTGGAGGACCAGGTCATAGGCACCCAGAACGCCGTCCATGGTGCGCAGCTTGGCCTTGATCTCATTGGTGAGCTCGGCATCCGCCCGGCTGCCCACGATGGAGTTGAGGGTGTCCATGAGCATCTCCAGACCGGCCTTCAGGATGGCGATAGAGATGAGGGCACCCACCCAGCCGTCGATGACGTAGCCGCTGAACATATTCACCAGGGCGGCCACCAGGGTACCGGCGGAAATGATGGCATCGAAGGTAGCATCCGCACCGGAGGCCACCAGGGCATCAGAGTCGGTCTCCTTACCCACCTTTTTGGTATAGCCGCCCAGGACCAGCTTGGTGATGATACCCACCACCACAATGACCAGGGTGACCACGGAGTAGTTGGTGGCCTCAGGGTTGAGGATGTTTTTTACAGAAGCGCTGGCAGAGCCTGCACCCGCCGCCAGGACCATACAGGCGATGATGATGGCGGTCAGGTACTCAATGCGGCCATAGCCGAAGGGATGCTTGGCATCGGCAGGCCGGGAGGCCAGCTTGGTGCCCAGAATGGTGATAACGGAAGACAGGGCGTCGCTCAGGTTGTTCAATGCGTCCAGCACGATGGCGATGGAGTTGGCCATGAGGCCCACCACCGCCTTGAAGGCCACCAGGAACAGGTTGGTCAGGATGGCGATGACACTGGTGCGGACGATCTTCCGGTCACGCTGGGCGACAGGATCGTTTCTATCCATAGTTCTCTTTCTCTCCGGGGACAGCTTACAGGTCGGTGTCCTTCAGCTTCTCGTCCACGACCTTCTTGAACATGGTCTCGAACTCCTCCCAGGACATGGCGCCCAGGTCGCCTGCGGCACGGTGTCTGGGGGAAACGGTGCCGTTCTCCATGTCGCGGTCGCCGACCACCAGCATGTAGGGGACCTTGTCCAGCTGAGCTTCACGGATCTTCTTGCCGATCTTCTCGTTGCGGTAGTCCACCTCCACACGGTAGCCCTGGAGGTTCAGCTTCTTGGCCAGGTCTGCGCAGTAGTCAGCGGCACGGTCGGTGACGGGCAGGAAGCGGACCTGCTCGGGAGCCATCCAGCAGGGCAGAGCGCCGGCGTACTTCTCGATGAGGTAAGCCAGGGTGCGCTCGTAGCAGCCCAGGGAGGTGCGGTGGATGATGTAGGGGCGGGTCTTCTGGCCGTCCACGTCCACATACTCCATGCCAAACTTCTCGGCCAGCAGCATGTCGATCTGGATGGTGACGATGGTGTCTTCCTTGCCGAAGACGTTCTTATACTGGATGTCCAGCTTGGGGCCGTAGAAGGCGGCCTCGTCGATGCCCACGGTGTAGTTAACGCCCAGGTCGTCCAGGATCTTGCCCATGCTGGACTGGGCCTGGTCCCACTGCTCGGCGGTGCCTTCGTACTTGTCGGTGTTGTTGGGGTCCCACTGGGAGAAGCGGAAGGTGCAGTCCTCCAGCATGCCCACGGTATCCAGGCAGTACTTGGCCAGCTCCAGGCAGCCCTTGAACTCCTCCTCCAGCTGATCGGGACGGAGCACCAGGTGGCCCTCAGAGATGGTGAACTGGCGG
>JAFVUT010000065.1 GCA_017502545.1 Ruminiclostridium sp. | reverse complement strand
TATGAGGAGTCCCGGGAACACTATGCCGACAAGGACAAGGTGGTCCTCACCGGTACTCCTGTCCGGGGCGGATTTTTCAAGTATACCAAGGCCCAGGCCCGTGAGGTTCTGGGCATCACCGATGACCGTCCCCTGGTCCTGTCCTATTGGGGCAGCCTGGGGGCCGAGGTCATGAACAACTACATGGTGGACTTCATCCGTCAGGCAGCTCAGGATGGGGCCCCCTTCCACCACATCCACGGGGCCGGGCGGAACTTTGAGGCCATGACCCAGGCCCTGTCCGATGTGACCCTGCCCCCTGAGATCCAGGTGAAGGAGTATATCTACGATATGCCCACCGTCATGGCGGCGGCCGACCTGGTCCTCTGCCGGGGGGGTGCCTCCACCCTGTCTGAGCTCACTGCCATCGGCAAGCCTGCCGTCATCGTGCCCTCTCCCTATGTGACCAACAACCACCAGGAGAAGAACGCCAACGTCCTGGGCAGCCAGGGTGGTGCCGTGGTCCTTCTGGAGCCGGTCTGCAATGGGGAGGTCCTGTACAAGACTGCCGCCGACCTGCTGGCAGACCCTGCCAAGCTGGAAGCCATGGCCCGGGCCATGACCGGCCTGGGTGTCCCCGAGGCGGCGGAAAAAATCTACGAGACCCTCCTGGGCCTTGTGATGGACGATTAACGCAAGAAAGGCTCCCTCTGACGAGGGAGCTGGCATGGCGAAGCCATGACTGAGGGAGAGATAACGGGAGTGAAAGGGTATTGTAAACCTGTCCCGTTTCGGTCTCTCTCCCTCCGCCCCTTCGGGGCACCTCCCTCGTCAGAGGGAGGCGGATATCACGCCATACACCCTTCCTCCCTCCCCTGCATAGGATGGGGCAAACGCCTGAACGGGGGAGAGAAGATGGAGTATTTCGCAGTCACCGGCGGCCACCCCCTGGAGGGGACTGCCGCTGTCCACGGAGCCAAGAACAGCGCCCTGCCCATCCTGGCCGCCGCCTTGCTGGCCAGAGGGGAGAGCGTGATCCATAACTGCCCGGATCTGACCGATGTGGATACCGCCCTGGAGATCCTGACCTGCCTGGGCTGTCGGGCCCGCCGGGAGGGGAGGACCCTGCTGGTGGATACCTCCTGTGCCCACGGGACCCATATCCCCGACCGTCTCATGGGCCGGATGCGGGCTTCCGTCCTGTTCCTGGGGGCTCTGCTGGCCCGGGAAGGGCGGGCAGAGGCCGGCTGGCCCGGGGGCTGCGCCCTGGGAGCCCGGCCCATCGATCTGCACCTGGCGGCCTTTCAGGCCCTGGGAGCCCGGGTCCGGGACCATGCCGAACACATCAGCTGCCGGGGGAGGACCCTTCGGGGGACCCGGCTGACCCTGCCCATCCCCAGCGTGGGAGCCACCGAGAACGCCATGCTGGCGGCCTGCGGGGCAGAGGGGGTCACCATCCTGCAGAATCCCGCCCGGGAGCCGGAGATCGCCGATCTCCAGGGCTTCCTCCAGGCCATGGGGGCCCATGTGGAGGGGGCGGGGACCGACACCATCATCATCCGCGGGGGACGGCCCCTTCGGCCTGCCGTGTACCGGGTCATGGCCGACCGGATCGTCACCGCTACCTACCTCTGCTCGGTGGCCTCTGCCGGGGGAGAGGGGATCTTCACCGGGACGGACGGCAGTCATCTGCGCCCCGTCCTGGAGGCCCTCACCGCCGCCGGATGCGCCATCCGCCGGGAGCCCGGACGGGTCATCATCCGGGCCCGACGGCCCCTGGGGAGGGTACATATCACCACCGGGCCCTACCCCGCTTTTCCCACCGATGCCCAGCCTTTGCTGGCGGCGGCACTGGCCGGAGGCGTGGGGGAGAGCACCATCACCGAGACCATTTTCGACCGGCGGTTCCGCTATGTCCAGGGGCTGAACACCCTGGGGGCGGACATCTGTCTGGAGGGAAACACCGCCCGGATCACGGGACGGCCCCTCCACGGCGGAAGGGTGACGGCCCCCGATCTTCGCGGGGGTGCCGCTCTGGTCGTCGCCGCCCTGGGGGCGGAAGGGGAGAGCCGGATCGCCGGCCTCCATCACATCCAACGAGGATACGAAGGTCTGGAGGACACCCTGCAAACCCTGGGGGCATCCATCCGGACCGTCCAAGAGTAAGGAAGCTGACCTATGGCCAAGAAACAGAAAGAACCCAAGCAGCCCAAACAACCGAAACAGCCCAAAGGCAAGGCGGGCATTCTCTACGGCATTGTGACCGCCCTGCTGATGGCCGCCTCCGTGGTCCTGGCCTGCACCGTCTTTTTCCGGGTGGAGTCCGTCCAGGTGGTGGGTGTGGAGCGCTACACCGTGGAGGAGATCCAGGCGGTGGCCTCCGTGGAGAAGGGGTCCAACCTGATCCTCACCCCCGGCGAGCAGGTGGCCGGACGGCTGTACAAGAATCTGCCCTATGTGGACCATGTGGATGTCCGGAAGCGGTTCCCCACCACCCTGCGGCTGGAGGTCACCGAGTCTGTGCCCGCAGCGGTGATCCCCGCCTCTGCCACCGTGGAAATGACCGGCGAGGACGGGGAGATCATCCCCACCGTGGCCGTCACGGGGGAACTGTGGATCATCGACCCCAAGGGCCGTCTTCTGGAGCCCGCCGACGAGGCCGCCCAGAACCAGTACATCACCGTCACCGGCGTGGCAGCCTTTGAGCCTGTCCAGGGTGAGATCATTGACGTGGAGAACCCCAACCAGAAGGCCAGCCTCATTGGCCTGCTCCAGGCTCTGGAGAGCGAGGGGATGCTGGCCAACGTCACCGACATCGACGCCTCCCTCACCACCGAGATCTCCATGGTCTACGACGGGCGCATCACCGCCAAGCTTCTGAGCAACACGGACTTTGTCCGCAAGCTGCGGATCCTGGAGGAGGTCATCGCCCTCACCGGGGAGCATGAGTACCGCACGGTGAACCTGAAGGGAGAAGAGGTCTTCGATTCTCCCAGCTTTTGAGCATCAAAAAAGCAAAGCTTTTTTGATGAGGAGATCGCGGCCTGCTGCAGCGCACGGACC
>JAFVUT010000064.1 GCA_017502545.1 Ruminiclostridium sp. | reverse complement strand
GTGGCTGACCATCCGCACCGGGGGGATGCAGTTCCGTCATTTTGGCCATGCCATGAAGAACACCCTGGGAAAGGTCTTTGACCGGTCTGCCCGGACTGCACCCCGTCCCGGAGAGATGACCCCCTTCCAGGCCATGACCACCGCCCTGGCGGGGACGGTGGGGACCGGGTCCATCGCCGGGGTGACCGCTGCTATCTCTCTGGGGGGACCCGGTGCCCTCTTCTGGCTGTGGGCGGCCGCCCTGGTGGGCATGATCACCAAGTATGCCGAGGTCCTTCTGGCGGTGAAGTATCGGGAGCGGACCGAGGCGGGGGAGTGGGCCGGCGGCCCCATGTACTATATTAAAAATGGGCTGGGTCCCCGCTGGCGGTGGCTGGCGGTCTTCTTTTGTGTGTCCGCCGCCCTGGCGGCCTTCGGCACGGGCAACACCGTTCAGGTGGGCAACATCACGGCATCCATTACCACGGTGATCCGGGCATTCTTCCCCGGTTTTTCCGCCTTTGAACGGGCAAACCTGGTGATTGGTCTGGTGACGGCCGCCCTGACAGCAGTGGTCCTCTTCGGCGGGATCCGGCGGCTGGGGGCGGTCACAGAAAAGCTGGTCCCCGCCATGGCCCTGGCCTATGTGTTGGCCTGCCTGGCGGTGGTGGTCGCTCAGTGGCGGAACATTCCGGGGGTCCTGGGAGAGATCATCCTGGGAGCCTTTTCTCCCGAAGCTGTCACCGGGGGAGGGGTGGGTGCCTTTACCCTGGCCATCAGCTGGGGGGTCAAGCGTGGAGTCTTCTCCAACGAGGCCGGCCTGGGCACTGCACCCATGGCCCACGCCAACACCACCGAGACAGAGCCGGTGAAGCAGGGCTTCTACGGGATCTTTGAAGTTTTCATGGCCTCCCTGGTCATCTGTACCCTTACCGGCCTCTCCCTTCTGTGTGCAGGGATCCCCATAAATTATGGCATCCTCAGCAGCACAGCCCTGAACGTCCAGGCTCTGGGGACGGTCTTCGGTCTGAAGGGAGGCGCTCTGGTCATTGCCCTGGGGATCACCCTCTTTGCCTTCTCTACGGTCCTCTCCTGGGCGCTGTACGGCAGCCGGTGCTGCGAGTTCCTGTTTGGGACCCGGGCGGTGCGGCCCTATCAGGTGGTCTATGTGCTGGCGGTGGTCCTGGGAGCAACCATGGAACTGGACCTGGCCTGGGAACTGGCTGACACCCTGAATGGACTGATGATCCTGCCCAACCTCATTGCCCTCTTTGCCCTGTCGGGGGTGGTGGTCCGGGAGACCGCAGCGTACTTCCGTGAGCGGAAAGAAACGAAACCTGAACGACCTTAACTTGCAAAAGGGAAATATTTCCAGCTATATAGCTGTAAAATAATGGATATAGAGGATTAAGATGGATGTTAAATATGGAAATATTAGGGAAAACAAGAATTAAAAGGGTGGAAATTGGTCTTTTCGGTCATAAAAAGTTCATAAATCCGATTTTTTGCATTGCCATTTTGAAACGAATGTGGTATTGTATGGACAGTAGTTGACCCAGTTATATACTGGGGCTCACTAAGAGAGCAAAATTGAAAAAAGGAGAGATAGTAATGGAATTAATCGCAAGTATTAACAGTGCTATCAACGGCGTCGTTTGGGGTCCCCCCATGCTGATCCTGCTGGTTGGCTGCGGCATTCTGCTGACCATCCGTACCGCAGGCGTTCAGTTCCGCAAGTTCGGCTACGCCATGAAGAACACC
>JAFVUT010000063.1 GCA_017502545.1 Ruminiclostridium sp. | reverse complement strand
GGAGTCCGACCTGACCGCTTACATCAACTGGGTCATGGCTGAGGCTTATGCTGACGGCACCATGCAGACCATCGCTGAGACCTACGGCGTCCAGGCTGCTCTGGTGGAGCAGGCTGCTATGGAAGAGCCCGAGATCGCTGCTGACGGCGACATCGCTTACATCCAGGACAAGGGCGTTCTGGTGGTTGGCATCACCGACTTCGCTCCCATGGACTACAAGGACGAGGCTGGCGAGTGGATCGGTTTCGACGCTGACATGGCTCGACTGGTTGCCGAAAAGCTGGGCGTTGAGATCCAGTTCGTGGAGATCGACTGGGACACCAAGATCATGGAGCTGGATTCCAAGAGCATCGACGTGGTCTGGAACGGCATGACCCTGACCGCAGAAGTCACCGCAGCTATGAACTGCACCAATGCTTACTGCAACAACGCTCAGGTCGTTGTCCTGCCCGCAGCTGAATAATCGTCTACCTGACAGAATCGTCTTTCCTTTTCAGAAACAAGCCAAAGGCAGAGAGTTTTGCTCTCTGCCTTTGACTGGCGTATAGAGCCATTCGAGAAACACACACGAGGAGTGTCCACCATGCTTTGGAACGTTACAACCACCCTGCTCGGCGGTCTTGCCACCACCGTTGAGATCTTCTTTCTGACCCTGCTGTTTGCCCTGCCTCTGGGTCTGATCATCGCCTTTGGCACCATGACCAAGTTCACCCCCGTCCGCTGGCTGTGCAACACCCTGGTCTGGGTGGTCCGAGGCACCCCCCTGATGCTGCAGCTCATCGGCTTCTTCTACATCCCCGGCATCCTGGGTCTCCACATCTGGCCCGGCGGTGACACCGGCCGCATGATGGCCACGGTCGTTGCCTTCTCCCTGAACTACGCCTGCTACTTCTCCGTCATCTATCGCGGCGGTATCCAGGGCGTGCCTGTGGGTCAGAGGGAGGCCGGCGAGGTTCTGGGCATGACCAAGAGCCAGATCTTCTTTAAGATCACCCTCATGCAGATGATCAAGCGCATCGTGCCCCCCATGTCCAACGAGATCATCACCCTGGTCAAGGACACCTCCCTGGCCCGTATCATCGCCGTCTACGAGCTGACCTTCACCGGCTTCTCCTTCATGAAGTCCGCCGGTCTGGTCTGGCCCCTGTTCTACACCGGCGTGTTCTACCTGCTCTTCGTGGGTATCCTGACCATCTTCTTCAACTACTTAGAGCGCAAGCTCGACTACTTCAGATAAGGAGGGGCGACCATGACCGTCTTAGAAGCAAAGCATATTGAAAAGCATTTCGGCTCCGTCCGGGTCCTGGAGGACATCAGCTTCTCCCTGGAGGAGGGCCAGGTCCTGGCTATCATCGGCTCCTCCGGCAGCGGCAAGACCACCCTGCTGCGCTGCCTGAACTTCCTGGAGACCCCCGACAAGGGCACCATCTCCGTCAAGGACGAGCTCCTGTTTGACGCCGCCGACCCCGCCACCCAGCGGGAGAGTGAGATCCGCCGCAAGCGGCTCCACTTCGGCCTGGTCTTCCAGGACTTCAACCTTTTCCCCCAGTACACTGCCCTGCAGAATGTCACCCTGGCCCGGGAGCTCATGGCCAAGAACGAGAAGACCGGCGAGAGCCTGGAGGACATCCGGGCCGAGGGCCGGGAGCTGCTGGCCATGATGGGCCTGAAGGACCGCATGAGCAACTATCCCCACCAGCTCTCCGGCGGCCAGAAGCAGCGTGTGGCCATTGCCCGCGCCCTGGCCATGAAGCCCTCCATCCTCTGCTTTGACGAGCCCACCTCCGCCCTGGACCCCGAGCTCACCGGCGAGGTCTTAAAGGTCATCCGCGGCCTGGCTGACCAGGATCGGACCATGATCATCGTCACCCACGAGATGGAGTTCGCCCGGGACGTGGCCGACAAGGTCATCTTCATGGACGGGGGCGTGGTGGTGGAAGAAGGCACCCCCGCCGAGGTTTTCGGCAACCCCAAGCACCCCAGAACCCGCCAGTTCCTGGATAAGTTCAGTGGATAAACAACGAAAGCCCTCCGAAAGGAGGGCTTTTTTGCATATCGTAGGGGCGGATTCCATATCCGCCTGCTTTTTGGCGGTTTTGTATGACCTTGGTATATCGCACAACTCTGTAGGGGCCGATGCCCACATCGGCCCACTCTCTGAAGGACACGCACTACGTCCGTGTTGAGATTCGAACTCAAGGGAAACGAGTGCTTGCGCACTGTTTCCCTTTGGGCCCTGATTTAACGGCGGCCTACGCCGCCTGCAAGAGGCCTTGAGTTCGCCCACCGATATTCCAACAACGAAAAAGAGGAGTACCACCTAAGTAGTACTCCTCTGGTCCGAGTGTTGAGATTCGAACTCAAGGCCTCTTGAACCCCATTCAAGCGCGATACCAAACTTCGCCACACCCGGATATTCACTTCGCTGTCAGACAGCTTAGTTATAATAGCACGGGTATCGCGATTTTGCAAGTCTTTTGTTGGAAAATACTGCACAAAAAGGAGGGGTCGGATTTGGGGGATTTACACCACCCCGGCCAGAATGACCTTCTCCACCACGATCTGGGACCAGGTTTCCAGCCAGGGAAGGGCCTCCCGAAGCTCCTGGACGGTGGCCCAGTTGCCGGACATCTTCTCGGTCTCCCGGACGGCCACCTGGCCCTCGGCCTCCAGCAGGCAGACCAGGGCGGCGTGGTAGTCGCTGACTCCGCCGTTGTTCTCGTTGAGAAAGCCCACAGCAGTCAGAGAAGTCACGGTCTCCACGGCAACCTCCTCGTCAAGCTCCCGGAGCAGGCCGGCCTCCAGGGGGTCGTCCGCCTCCTCCTCGGTGGGGTTGATGTGGCCCCCCACCCCCAGAGACAGCTTGTCGTGGAGGCGGGCCTCGGTCTGCTTTTTCAGCCGCCGCAGGAGGAAATACTTCCCCTCCTGGCGGACGACCACATAGGGGATGATCTGCTTGACGGTGTCATCATACTCCGCCTTTTCCCGCTCCATAAAGAAGTGATTGTCTAAAATGAACCGGCGGATGGTCTCCATATTTTCCGTGGTGAAGGGGGCAGGGGGGAGGAGGGCCTCCAGCGCCTTCCGGTCAACCACCAGTACGTGTTCCATAGTCGTCCCTCGTTTCCGAAATAGTTGCTGTTATTCTATCAGAATTTGTTCCGGTCGTCCAGCCCAGGAAGGCTCCCTTTGCACAAGGGAGGCTTTGGATATGGAAACCCCGAAGTTCGGGAGAACTTCGGGGTTTGAAATTACTTATCGACCTTACGCTCGGGGATGACGAAGATGAACAGCAGGGAGCTCACCAGCAGCAGGAAGGGGTAGTACAAGTTGGGGATCACGTCGAAGGCGTTGATCTCATAGCCCAGCTCAGCCGCCGCAGACAGAGCCACCAGCATCTGTGCGCCGTAGGGGATGATGCCCTGGAAGACGCAGGAGAAGGTGTCCAGGAGGGAAGCGGTCTTTCTGGGGGAGATGCCGTAGTCCTCGGCCATTTCCTTGGCGATGGGGTTTGCCATGACGATGGCCACGGTGTTGTTGGCGGTGGCGATGTCCATGGCACCGACCAGCAGGCCCATGCCCAGCTGACCGCCCTTCTTGCCCTTGAAGATCTTCTTGATGCCGTAGAGCAGGGCATCAAAGCCGCCGTACTCACGGATCAGGGCGCAGATGGCAGCCACCAGGATGGCCACCATGGTGGTCTCGAACATACCGGCCGCACCGGAGCCCATGCTGGCCAGCAGATCGGTGGGAGCGGTGGCACCGGTACCCAGCATGATGACGGCACCGGAGACGATGCCCACCAGCAGGACGCGGAAGACGCTGACACCGGCGATACCGCCGGCCAGGACCAGGATGTAGGGGATGATCTGGATCAGGTTGTACTCCTGGATGACGGGGGTGGCTGCCTGGTCCATGGAGATAGCCAGGATGATGACCAGGGAGACGATGGCGGCAGGCAGAGCGATGCCGAAGTTCACCCGGAACTTCTCCTGCATCTTGACACCCTGGCCGTTACAGGCGGCGATGGTGGTGTCGGAGATGAAGGACAGGTTGTCACCGAACATGGCGCCGCCCATGACGGAAGCCACGCACAGGGGGATGGAGAAGCCGGAAGCATCGGCCACAGCCAGGGCGATGGGGGTGATGAGGGTGATGGTACCCACGGAAGTGCCCATGGCCAGGGAGACGAAGCAGGCCACCACGAAGAGGACGGCCACAGCGTACTGGGCGGGGATGACAGACAGGAGCCAGTAAGCCACGCTCTCGGCGCTGCTGCGGCCCACGACACCCACGAAGATGCCGGCGGTCATGAAGATGAGGATCATGATCATGATGTTCTTGTCGCCCACGCCTTTGCCCATGAGCTCCAGCTTCTTGTCCATGTTCAGACGACCGTTCTGGATACAGGCCACCATGAGGGCAAAGAGGAAGACCACCACGATGGGGATGCTGTAGAAGCCCATGGGGATCTTCAGCACATACTCGAACAGGATGCCCAGTCCCAGGTAGAACACCAGGAACACGCCGATGGGCAGCAGGGCAATGGGATTGCCTTTATTCATTTGTTTCTAACCTCCAATTCCGGGTCAGGCGGGTGTGTGTGAACACATATATAATAGAATGAAAACCGTCTGGCCTCCTAATCATTTCGCACACTAGACCGTACACGAAAACGGGGGAAAAGTCAAGACTTTTTACATATTATAAAATATGTGTCAAAAACAACAGGGGAGAGGGGAAGAAAAAAGTGAAAATTGTGCTTGCATTTTGGGGTCCGACCTGCTAAAATGTCCTATGGTCTATGAATAAAGGGTGGTCCTCTGAGGTGCGGTCAATGCGTGGCTGCCAATCAAAACCTTTATGAACACCTGTATAATTAGGAGGAAAAAAGACTATGGATCTCATGAAGAGCTTTATTGAGAAGAACATGCCCGCTAAGGAAGCCCCCGTTGTCAACGTCGGTGACACCGTCCGTGTCCACCTGAAGGTCAAGGAAGGCAACCGTGAGCGTATCCAGGTGTTCGAGGGTACCGTCATTGCTAAGAAGCACGGCGGCATCAACGAGACCTTCACCGTCCGCCGCCTGTCCTATGGCGTCGGTGTTGAGAAGGTCTTCCCCCTGTACAGCCCTGTGATCGAGAAGGTCGAGACCATCCGCAAGGGTAAGGTCCGCCGTGCTAAGCTGTACTATCTGCGCGGCCGCGTGGGTAAGGCTGCTAAGGTCAAGCAGAAGCTGTAATCCGGCACCAACATACCATGTATCCATAGAAAGGGAGTGCATCTGCACTCCCTTTCTTACTTTTCCTGTAGGCCCATGTCCCGCCGGAAAACGGATCAGATTTTCTTTCGCCGCCATAGCGGCGAAACTCTGCGAGGCTTTTTAACACGAACCCCTTTTCATCCCCGATAAAATCGTGTATACTATTTTGTCAAGCACATTTATCTCAACCACAACGGAAGGAGATGGGAAACACATGAATATCCAGTGGTATCCCGGTCATATGACCAAGACCCGCCGCATGATGGCGGAAAATCTCAAATACGTGGACGTGGTGGTGGAAGTCATCGACGCCCGCATCCCCATCGCCAGCCGAAATCCCGATATCGACGACCTGGTGGGCACCAAGCCCCGGGTGGTGGTCCTGAACCGGGCCGACCAGGCAGACCCCGCCGCCAGCAAGGTCTGGGGGAACTACTTCCGCAGCCAGGGCATTTCCGTCCTGGAGTGCGATGCCCGCACCGGAGCCGGTGTCAAGCAGTTCTCCCCCATCATGCGGGAGGCCCTGAAGGAGCAGATCGCCAAGTGGCGGGAGAAGGGCCAGGTAGGCCGCCCCATCCGTGCCATGGTGGTGGGTATCCCCAACGTGGGCAAGTCCACCTTCATCAACAAGGTGGCCAAGAAGAAGTCCGCCAAGGCGGGCGACCGTCCCGGTGTCACCCGGGGCAAGCAGTGGGTCACCGTGGATCAGGGCCTGGAGCTCCTGGACACCCCCGGCATCCTGTGGCCCAAGTTCGAGGACGAGACCATCGCCCGCCATCTGGCCTTCACTGGTGCCGTCCGTGACGCCATCATGGACACCGAGACCCTGGCCTTCCACCTGATCCAGCTGCTGGCCAAGCGGAAGCCCGAGGCCGTGGAGGCCCGATTCAAATTCAAGCCCCAGGAGGACATGACCGGCTGGGATATGCTGGAGACCGGTGCCCGGAAGCGGGGCTTCCTGATCTCCGGCGGTGAGATCGACTTAGAGCGTATGGCCAGCATCCTCCTGGACGAGTTCCGTGGGGGCAAGATGGGCCGCATCACCCTGGAAATGCCCGAGGACCTGAACAAGGGTGAGGCCGATGGAACGACCTGAGGATTTCTGGGCCATCGAAAAGGCCCGTTTTGCACAGGGCATCACCACCATCTGCGGGGTGGACGAGGCGGGAGCCGGCCCCCTGGCGGGCCGGGTCTATGCCGCCGCCGTCATCCTGCCGGTGGGCTGGGAGGCCCCCTACTTAAACGACTCCAAAAAGGTCACCGAGAAACGCCGGGAGGTCCTCTACGAGAGGATCACGGCGGAGGCCGTGGCCTGGTCTGTTGCCTGGGCGGATGAGAAGGAGATCGACCAGATCAATATTCTCAATGCCCGGATGCTGGCCATGGAGCGGGCCATTCAGGGTCTGTCTGTGAAGCCCGATTTGGCCCTCATTGACGGCAACCGGTCCAAAGGCATCACCTGCCCCAACGAGACCGTGGTGAAGGGGGATGCCAAAAGCGCCTCCATCGCCGCCGCCTCCATCCTGGCCAAGGTGGCCCGTGACCGGCACATGCTGGAGATGGCGGAGGTCTACCCCCAGTACGCCTTTGAAAAGCACAAGGGCTACCCCACCAAGCTCCACTATGAACGCCTGCGGGAGCACGGCCCCAGCCCCATCCACCGGCTGACCTTTTTGAAGAAGCTGTGAGGGGCGGGGATCGGACCGCCCTGGGACTCTGGGGCGAGGAGCAGGCCGCCCGTCACCTGAAGTGGCGAGGGTACCGCATTCTGGAGACCCGCTACCGCTGCCGGGAGGGAGAGATCGACCTGGTGGCCCAGCGGGGAAATTTTCTCTGCTTTGTGGAGGTCAAGCTCCGCAAGGACGACAGCATGGCCCAGGCCCGGGAGTTCGTCACCCCGGCCAAGCAGCGGAAGGTGCGCACCGCCGCCATGCACTATTTGATGGAACATCCCACCGACAGGCAGCCCCGCTTCGACGTGGTGGAGGTCTATGCGCCCCAAGGACAAGAAACCCGCAGACCGGTGATCCGTCACTGGCCCGATGCGTTTTGAACATTACTCCACAGAAAGGTCTGTATTACCCATGAGATACGTCAGCACCAGAAACAAGACCGTGAGCCTCACTGCCAGCCAGGCCATCGCCCAGGGCCTGGCCCGGGACGGCGGTCTGCTCACCCCCGAGGTCTTCCCCAAGCTCACCCCCGAGATGCTGGAGGACTGGAGAGGCAAGACCTACGGCCAGCGGGCCGTGGCCCTCATGAAGCTCTTCCTGGAGGATTTCTCCGAAGAGGAGCTCACCGCCTTTACCCAGGCGGGCTACTCCAACCAGAAGTTTGACGACAGCCGGGTGGCCCCCCTCCACCAGCTGGACGACAACACCCACTGCCTGGAGCTGTGGCACGGCCCCACCTCCGCCTTCAAGGACATGGCCCTGCAGATCCTGCCCCACCTGCTCTCTGCCTCCCTGGTAAAGACCAACGAGGACAAGACCGTCTGCATCCTAGTGGCCACCTCCGGCGACACCGGCAAGGCCGCCCTGGAGGGCTTCAAGGACGTGAAGGGCACCAGGATCCTGGTCTTCTATCCCACCGGCGGTGTCTCCCAGGTCCAGGAGCTCCAGATGAAGACCCAGGAGGGCAGCAACGTGGGTGTCTGCTCGGTCTTCGGCAACTTCGACGATGCCCAGACCGGCGTGAAGATCCTCTTCTCCGACGAGAAGCTCCGGGCCGACCTGGCTGAGCGGGGCTACTTCCTGTCCTCTGCCAACTCCATCAACTGGGGCCGCATCCTGCCCCAGCTGGTCTACTACATCTCCGCCTACTGCGACCTGCTGAACGCAGGCAAGATCCAGATGGGCGACAAGGTGAACTACTGCGTCCCCACCGGCAATTTCGGCAACATCCTGGCCTGCTGGTACGCCGGTCAGATGGGTCTGCCCGTGGGCAAGCTCATCTGCGCCTCCAACAGCAACAACGTCCTCACCGAGTTCCTGTCCACCGGCGTGTACAACAAGAACCGTACCTTCTACACCACCATGTCCCCCTCCATGGACATCCTGGTGTCCAGCAACCTGGAGCGTCTGCTCTTCGCCCTCACCGGGCAGGACGATCAGGCTGTGGCCGGCTACATGAAGGAGCTGAACACCACCGGCCGCTATGAGGTCACCGAGGACCTGAAGGCCAAGCTGAAGGACCACTTCTACGGCGGCTTCTGCGACGAAGACAGAACCGGCCGGATCATCGAGAAGGTCTGGAAGGAGCACAACTACCTGATCGACCCCCACACTGCTGTGGCCTATCAGGTCATGGAGGACTACCGGAAGGAGTCCGGGGACGACACCACCACCGTTTTCGTCTCCACCGCATCCCCCTTCAAGTTCTGCGACAACGTCCTCAAGAGCCTGGGGGTGGCGGAGGTGAAGGAAGGTCTGGACGCCCTGGACCAGCTGAACCAGGTCTCCGGCCGTCCCGCTCCTGTGCCTCTGGCCTCCCTGCGGAACAAGCCCGTCCGCTTTGACCAGTCCGTGGAGAAGGAAAAGATGCTGGACGTTGTGCTGGAGTTTCTGAAGTAAGACCGCATCGCCCCCTCATCAGTCACCTGCGGTGACAGCTTCTCCCCAAGGAGAAGTCTTGCCTTCGGACGCAAGAAGCCTTCTCCCTGG
>JAFVUT010000062.1 GCA_017502545.1 Ruminiclostridium sp. | reverse complement strand
GGAGAAGAAGACCCCCTGCAGATGACCTTGGACAGCTTTGGCAAGAAGCTTTCCATCGGTATTCTGGTGATCTGCGCCATTCTGTTCGCCGTCAGCGTGTTTGTGCGGCAGGAGGACATCATGAGCGCCTTCCTGTTTGCCGTGGCTCTGGCGGTTGCGGCGATCCCCGAGGCTCTCAGCTCCATCGTAACCATCGTGCTGTCCTTCGGCACCCAGAAGATGGCCAAGGAAAATGCCATCATCCGCAAGCTGCAGGCTGTGGAAGGTCTGGGCAGCGTGTCCGTCATCTGCTCTGATAAGACCGGCACCCTGACTCAGAACCGTATGACCGTCCGCCAGTTGTATGTGGACGGCAAGATCATTCCTGCCCCCGAGACAAACTTCCAGGACCCCGTCCAGGAGCCCCTCCTGCGGGCCGCCCTCTTGTGCAGCGACGCCACCGTCACCACCGACCAGCAGACCGGTAAGGTCCACGAGATCGGCGACCCCACCGAGACCGCTCTGGTCCGCCTGGGCGAGGACTTCGGCTTCGAAGAGGACGACGTCCGTGCCAACTGGCCCCGCCTGAGCGAGCTGCCCTTCGACTCTGACCGCAAGCTCATGTCCACCATCCACCGGTTCTCCGGCGGCATCATGATGATGACCAAGGGCGCCGTGGACGTGATGCTGGACCGCACCAGCCTCAGCGCCCAGGAGCGGGAGGAGATCGAGCAGGCCAACCGCTTCTTCTCCGACCAGGGCCTCCGCGTGCTGGCCTTTGGTTGCCGCACCCCGGAGACCACCCAGGTCACCCTGGAGGACGAGAAGGACTTCCACTTCCTGGGCCTTATCGCCATGATGGACCCCCCCAGGGAGGAGTCCAAGCAGGCGGTAGCCGACTGTATCTCCGCCGGCATCCGCCCCATCATGATCACCGGCGACCACGTCATCACCGCCTCCGCCATCGCCCGGGAGATCGGTATCCTCACCCCCGGCACCAAGGCTGTGGAGGGCGCCATCGTGGAGACCATGACCGACGAGGAGCTCCGTGCCTTCGTCCCCGAGGTCTCCGTCTACGCCCGTGTCTCCCCCGAGCATAAGATCCGCATCGTCCGGGCCTGGCAGGACCGTGGCTCCCTGGTGGCCATGACCGGCGACGGCGTCAACGACGCCCCCGCTCTGAAGCAGGCCGACATCGGCGTGGCCATGGGCATCACCGGCACGGAAGTTGCCAAGGATGCCGCCGGCATGGTCCTCACCGACGACAACTTCGCCACCATCGTCCAGGCAGTGAAGAACGGCCGAAACGTCTATGCCAACATCCGCCGCTCCATCCAGTTCCTGCTCTCCGGCAATATGGCGGGCATCCTCACCGTCCTGTATGCCTCCCTGCTGAGCCTGCCTGTCCCCTTCGCCGCCGTCCATCTGCTGTTCATTAACCTGCTCACCGACTCCCTGCCCGCCATCGCCCTGGGCCTGGAGCCCCACAACGACGCCGTCATGAAGGACAAGCCCCGTCCCCGCAGCGAGGGCATCCTGACCCGGGAGTTCCTCACCAACGTGGGTCTGGAAGGTGCCGTCATCGCCGCCGCCACCATCGTGGCCTTCCACCTGGGCCTCTCCCACGGCGGCAGTGAAATGGCCATGACCATGGCCTTTGCCACCCTGTGCCTGTCCCGCCTGTTCCACGGCTTCAACTGCAAGGCGGCAGAGCCCGTCCTCTTCACCAGGAAATTCTTCAACAACAGCGCCCTCCAGGGTGCCTTCCTGGTGGGTGCGGTCCTCCTGTTCGCCGTCCTGCTCATTAAGCCCCTGGCCGGTGTGATGCAGGCCGTCATCCTGCCCACCCCCATGCTCCTGGCCATCCCCGGTCTGGCCATCGCCTCCATGGTGGTCATCCAGATCCTGAAGGCTATCCGGACCAGGATGAAGAAGTAAGAGCCTCCCCTGTGAGGGGAGGTGGCCCGAAGGGCCGGAGGGGTGCGGGGTCTAAGGGTATGCTGTCGTACCGATACGACAATTCAACCGAAAGGATAGCACCCCTCAGTCAGCCTACGGCTGCCAGCTTTCAGCCCGGGTCGCAATCATAGATTGCTTCCCGCTTTGGCTAAAAATATGCCACTGGCATATTTTCTTAACGCGTCGCGCCCCTATCAAGGGGAGCCTCTGGTCCTACCGCAAACAAAACAGCCTCCCTGCAGGGAGGCTGTTCCCTTTCTTAAGAAAAACTTAATCTTTCCCCTCATTGTTTCTTAATCCCCCTTCCGATATCATAATGACAGGAGGTGACGATATGTATAACATCCTGGTTTGCGACGACGAAAAAGACATCGTCTCCGCCCTGACCATCTACCTGACCACCGGGGGCTACCAGGTCTTCCCCGCCTACGACGGCAAGGAGGCCCTGCGGGTCCTGGAGACCCAGGACATCCACCTGGTCCTCCTGGACATTATGATGCCCAACATGGACGGCATCACCGCCATGACCAAGCTCCGGGAACAGTCCAACGTGCCAGTGATCCTGCTGACGGCAAAATCCGAGGACACCGACAAGATCCTGGGTCTCAACGCCGGAGCCGACGACTACATCACAAAGCCCTTCAACCCCGTGGAAGTCCTGGCCCGGGTGAAGTCCCAGCTGCGGCGATACCTCCAGCTGGGAGGAGGCGTGGTAAAACCCACCGCCCTGACCATCGGGGGCATCACCCTGGACGACCGGACCAAAGCGGTCACCCTGGACGGGGACCCGGTGAACCTGACCCCCCGGGAGTTTGAGATCCTCAAACTTCTCATGCAGAACCCGGGCACGGTCTTCTCCCCCAAGCGGATCTACCGGGCCGTGTGGGGGGAGGAACCCTACGGGGTGGAGAACGCCGTGGCCGTCCACATCCGCCACCTCCGGGAAAAGCTGGAGATCAACCCCTCGGACCCCCGCTACATCAAGGTCGTCTGGGGGCAGGGGTACAAAATGGAAGGAGGGAAACTATGAGAATCCGCACCAAACCCTGGGCCAAGGTTGTGGCCTGTATCCTCTTTGTCTTGTCCATCACCTCGGTCCTGGTGACCAACCAGCCGGTCCAGAGGCTGGTCTGGGACGGGGCCTATCAAAGCGGCCAGGAGTCCTCCCTGGAAAACAAGGAAGAAAACCTGGCCATGGACCTGACCCATCAGCTGTCGGACCTCTATGTAAACGAGCGCATGGGCCCCAACCCCTCCTCCTACCCTCTGGAGGAGCTCATGGGGGACCCCAACTTCTTCTTTACCATCAAGGACCCTCAGGGCAAGACCGTAGAGGCCAGTAAGGAGCTGGGGGATTACTGCGAGCGGTATGAGTACCGGACCACGGTGACCTATTACGGCGAGGAACACACCTTCGAAAAGTCTTACCCAACCCTGGAGGAACGCCAAGATGTCATTCATGACATGCGAAACACCTATGGGAGCGAGAACATTGAGAGTCTCGACACCTGGGAAGAAATCGGCGACGATGGAGATATGACCTTCTATCTCTATGTCACCTACACCGAGGATGAGATTTCCGAAGACCTGGTCTTCACCGGCTTTATCCGCTCCCCTCTGGTCCAGGACCAGGGCAGCTATATCTACCAGCAGCTCCATCAGACCGCCAACCTTCACTTCTATAAGGACGTTTACCTCATCGCCCTGGTGGCCGGTGCCATCGGCGCCATCCTCTCCCTCCTCTTCCTGACCTGGTCCGCCGGACGGGTGGAGGACTATGACGGGATCGCTCTGAACAAGCTGGACACCCATCTGCCCCTGGAACTCCTGCTGGCCCTGGGCTTCGGCGCCTCCATGCTGGGCCTGGCCATCATGTATGAGAACATCCTCATGGGAGAGACCCTCATCTTCGCCCTGTTCCTTCTGCTCACCCTGGCCGCCGCCGCTGTGGGCCTGACCATGTACCTCTCCCTGGTCCGCCGCATCAAGGCTAAGTGCCTGTGGGACTGCCTCCTGGTCCGAAAGCTGGCCCGACCCCTCCGCTGGTGCTGGGGGAAGGTCAAGGGTGTTGGCCGAAAGGCGGGCCGTGTCCTCTCCAATCTGGCCGACAAGCTCCCCCTGTTCTGGAAGGCCGGTCTGGGCTTTGTGGGCCTGTGCATCGTGGAGGTCTTCACCATCATCGCCATGTGGGAGGGAGGCTTTGAAGTTGGTCTCCTCCTGTGGCTCATGGTAAAGATCCTGGAAAGTCTTCTGGTGGTCTTTGTCGTCCTGGAAATGCGGGAGCTCCAGCACGGGGCCTGGCAGCTGGGCCAGGGCAACCTGGACTACCAGGTTCCTCTGGAAAAGCTCCACGGGGACTTCAAGACCCACGGGGAACAGCTGAACTCCATGCGCTCGGCCATCCAGGCCGCCGTGGAGGACCAGATGAAGTCCGAACGGATGAAGACCGAGCTCATCACCAACGTCTCCCACGACATCAAGACCCCCCTGACCTCCATCGTGAACTACGTGGATCTTCTGAAGAAGCAGGAGATGCCCACCCCCGAAGCGAAAGAGTATCTGGAGGTCCTGGACCGCCAGTCGGCCAAGCTGAAGAAGCTCACCGAGGACCTGGTGGAGGCCGCCAAGGCCACCACGGGGACCACCACCGTGAACTTCCAGCGGACGGATGTGAACGTCCTGCTGACCCAGAGCGCCGGGGAGTACCAGGAGAAGCTTCAGAGCAAGGCCCTCCAGCTGATGCTCACCCCCGCCCCGGGCAACCCCGCCATCTCCGCCGACGGGCGGCTCCTGTGGCGGGTCTTCGAGAACCTGCTGAGCAACATTTACAAGTATGCTCTCCCCGGCACCCGGGTCTACCTCACCTGCACCGAGGAGGAAGACAAGGTGGCCATCACCTTCCGGAACATCTCCGAGACCCCCCTGAATATCTCCGCCGAGGAGCTCATGGAGCGGTTCGTCCGGGGAGATGCCTCCCGCCACACGGAAGGCAGCGGCTTAGGCCTCTCCATCGCCAAGAGCCTGACCCAGCTCCAGTACGGCACCTTTGACATCGCCATCGACGGGGACCTGTTCAAGGCCACCCTGACTTTCCCGAAAATTCCGTAAAATGATGGAATCCCCTCTGGTTCTTTGATATAATAGCCGTGGCAATATGCCACGGCTATTATACTGTTAAAGGAGATTACCCTTGGATT
>JAFVUT010000061.1 GCA_017502545.1 Ruminiclostridium sp. | reverse complement strand
GGCGTGAAGCGGGCCCGCCCCGACGCCCTGCTCATCGCCCGTCCCGGCGACGGCTCCGCCTACAGCATCGGCATCGAGTCCACCATCTCCTGCGCCATGCGCAACGAGAACATCCTGACCATCGTCATCAACAACTCCGTCTTCGGCATGACCGGCGGCCAGATGTCCCCCGCCACCCTCTACGGCATGAAGACCTCCACCTCTCCCTTCGGCCGCACCGCCGAGCGCAACGGCAGCATGATGGACATCACCAAGCTCCTGGGCCAGACCGACATCGCTTACCTGGCCCGCTGCTCTGTGGACAGCATCGCCAACATCAACAAGACCCAGAAGTGCATCGAAAAGGCACTGAAGAAGCAGATGAACGGCGAGGGCTTCTGCCTGGTGGAGGTCCTGAGCCCCTGCCCCACCAACTGGAAGCTCACCCCCGAGCAGTCCATGGAGTTCATCCGTGACACCCAGAGCAAGGCCCTGCCCCTGGGTGAATTCATCGACAAGGGAGGTAAGGAAGCATGATCGAAGTCATTTGTTCCGGTTTCGGCGGCCAGGGCGTCCTGGTGGCCGGTATGATCCTGGCCGACGCCGCCATCGAAGAGGGCAAGAACGTCTCCTGGTACCCCTCCTACGGCTTTGAGATGCGGGGCGGCGCCGCCAACTGCGACGTGAAGATCAGCGACGAGGAGATCCCCAGCCCCTACTGCCTGGAGCCCGACGTGGTCTACACCCTGAACGAGCAGGCCATCGACACCTATGAGAGCCGCCTGAAGCCCGGCGGCGTCCTGCTGGTCAACAGCTCCCTGGTCCCCGAGGGCCGCACCTATCGGGACGACATCATCGTGGTCAAGGTGCCCGCCACCGACATCGCCACCGAGCTGAAGAACCCCAAGGGCACCAACATCGTCATGCTGGGTGCCCTGGCCTGCGCCTCCGACAAGTATGACGTGGACGAGATGCGGGCCGCTGTGGAGCACTATTTTGGCAAGAAGGGCAAGAACAACCCCAAGAACACCGAGTGCTTCAACCGGGGTGCCGACGAGGCAAGGAGACAGTTATAATGGAAGAGACAAAGATGAGAATGCCTCTGGAAGGGGTGAAGGTGGTGGAGATGGGCACCGTGGTGGCCGCCCCCACCGCCGCCCGTGTCCTGGCCTCCTACGGCGCAGAGGTCATCAAGGTGGAGACCCTGGACGGCGACGTGATGCGTCAGGCCGGCACCCACGAGTTCACCCCCTATGAGGACGACCTGAACCCCCTGTTCACCGTTCACAACAGCGGCAAGAAGTTCATCTCCCTGAACTTCAAGACCCCTGAGGGCAAGAAGATCCGGCTGGACCTGCTCAAGGACGCCGACGTGTTCATCACCAACGTCCGGGAGCAGTCCCTGGTCCGCAACGGCCTGGACTACGAGACCCTGAAGGACCTCAACCCCGGCCTGATCTACGCCCACTTCCTGGGCTACGGCGAGAGAGGTCCTGCCGCCAACAACCCCGGCTTTGATATCAGCGCCTTCTGGCTTCGCTCCGGTCCTCTGGCTGACTGGTCCACCGAAGGCTCCTTCCCCTTCCTGCCCACCTATGCCTTCGGCGACATGGCCACCAGCTCTGCCTTCCTGTCCGGCATCCTGATGGCTCTCTATGCCAAGAAGGAGACCGGCCTGGGCACCAAGGTGGGTACCTCCCTCTTCGCCAGCGGTATATGGTGCAACGCCATCGGCGTGGTCCAGACCCAGTTCGAGCGGAAGGGCCTGAACCCCGAACCCCTGCGCCCCACCGACCCCTTCAACCAGACCTACCTGTGCAAGGACGGCCGCTGGATCGGCGTCTACTGCAACGAGTACGTCATGGACAAGGAGAAGATCTCCAAGCTCTTCGGCATCGAGTGGATCTGCGACGATCCCCGCTGCGCCACCATCGACACCCTCCAGAAGACCAACGCCATCGAGGAGGTCATTACCCAGTGCAACGAGATCTTCCTGACCAAAACCGCCGCCGAGTGGCGTGAGATCTTCTCCACCAACAACGTGGCCTGCGAGATCATGAAGAAGTCCCACGAGGTCAGCAAGGACCCCCAGGCCATCGAGAACGGCTACGTGGTCCCTGTGGAGTTCCCCGACGCCGACCACACCACCGTGATGCTCCCCAATCCCCCCGTCTGGTTCAGCGACTACGGCCGCAAGGAGTACAAGCCCACCGGCCCTCTGGGTGAGGACACCGACGAGAT
>JAFVUT010000060.1 GCA_017502545.1 Ruminiclostridium sp. | reverse complement strand
GACCCTGGCTGAGAACCCCGACCTGCCCCCGGATATGAGGGGGAGCTTCCTGGGGGTCATCCTCAACGAGAGCGACCGCATGACCCATATCGTTCAGGATCTGCTGACCCTGTCCCGGTTCGACTCCGGTCACAGCCAGCTGAGCCTGACCCAGTTCCCCTTCGGAGAGGTCCTGCGGGACAGCTACCAGGCCGTCCTCATGGAGGCCCAGCGCCACGACCATCAGCTCAAGCTCCTGGGGGACGAGGACCTGCCTGTCATCCGGGCGGATCGGGAACGGGTCCTCCAGGTCATCATGAACGTCCTGTCCAACGCCATCAAGTATACCCCCGACGGCGGCCGTATCCTGATGATGGCCGGTCACACCCGGGACAAGGTATGGCTGGAGGTGGAGGACAACGGCATTGGCATCCCGGCGGAAGACCGGGAGCGTATCTTCGACCGATTCTACCGGGTGGACAAGGCCCGGTCCCGAGAGTCCGGCGGCACCGGCCTGGGCCTGTCCATTGCCCAGGAGATCATCCAGCGCCATGAGGGCAGCCTGACCCTGGTGGACCGGGAGGGTCCCGGCACCACCATCCGCATGGAGCTGAAAGTGGGAGGTCCCCAGATATGAGAGGGAAACTGACCCGCCGACAGATCGATCGGATCGAAAATATCCTCATGGCAGTTCTGGCCTGTACGGCCATTTTCCTGGTGAGCCAGACCAATCTCTTTCAGGCCTTCACCGGCCAGGGAGGGGGTCAGAACACCGCCGCCTACACGGCAGTTCAGACCACCCAGCTGCCCCAGGGCAGTCCTGTGGCTCTGATGGTCCGGAACGACCAGGGCCGCTGCGGCCTCCGGTATGACCAGGCCCAGGTGGACCGGGTCTATGACCAGGGCCTCTATGACGTTCTTTTCCACTGCCTGGACCGGATGGAAAAGCCCAAAAAGAGCAGCCGGGAGGACTGGCAGCAGGTGGTCACCCAGTCAGATGCCTGGGTCTGCTATGACTATCTCTACAATGTTCCCTTTTCATCCGCTTCCGGACAGGAGGGGACTGCCCGACTTTTCCTGGTGTCCTTCCGGAATGGTCAGGCAGATGTTCTGTACGGCTATGACCAGGAGACCGGAGCGTACTGGTCCAGCCAGGTGGGGACTTCCGGGCTGACTATGCCCGTCCAGGCCCAGGGCCTGGACCCCAACGGGGTCCGGTTTGCCTTTGAAGACCCGGCGCTGGCTGACCTGCTGCCCGGGTATATGATGGTGGATGACAAAGCCCCTGCCAGTTTGGTCTACGCCTCCGCCAATCCCCTGGCCGGCCTGGATGAGTCCGGCCTCCGGGCGATGCTGGAGACAGCGGGCTTCAACCTCCAGGCAGTCTCCATCTACGAGAGTGCCGATGGTACGGTGGTCCGTGAGGGCTCTGACACCATCCGCATCCAGCAGGACGGCAGCATCATCTACCACGGCACGGAGAGCGGCGAGGCCCGCTATGAGGCCGCCTCCCGGAAGGAGTCAGACCTGCGGAAAGGGGCTGAGGAGGTACTGTCTCTGCTCACGGCGGATCAGACCGGAGCGGCCCGTTTCCTCTGTCAGGGTGTCCGGGAGGAGAGCGATGGCTCTGTGGTCCTCACTTACAGCTATCTGCTGGACGGCGGCCGGGTGAGCCTGGGCGAGAATGGCTGGGCGGCCCGGTTCCGCTTCCGGGGAGAGGCCCTGACCTCCTTTGAGATCACCTTCCGCCAATATACGGCCACCGAGACCCACAGTGCGGTCCCGCCCGAGCGGCAGGCCGCCGCTGCGGCAGAGGTCCAGGGACAAACGGGCAAGGAACTCCAGTTGTGCCACCGGGACGACGGAAGCGGCCTGACTCAGGCCCTGTGGACCGTCCGGGAAGCCGGGTAAGGAGGGAAGACCATGGAACGGGCAAAACTGAAATTTACGGTCATCATCCTCCTGGTGATCCTGAACATCATCCTTTTGACGGTGGTCATCAGCCAGCGGAGCCAGGCCCGGGTCTATGAAGAGGCCGGACGGACCCAGGCTGTGGTCTACCTGGACCAGCACGGCATCGATCTGGAGGATGATATGATCCCCTGGGAGAGCGCTCTGGCAGATCCTCGGGAAGACCCGGAGATGGCGGAATTCATATCCGGCCAGATCACCACAGAGACCTGGGAGATCCGGCCCATGCGCCGGCCGGAGACCTTGCTGGTGGATTTTGTCACCGGCCTTTCCCAGCTTGGGGTCAGATGTACCCGGATCGCTTCCATCACCGAGGGCTATGTTCACACGGTGGAGGGAGAGCGGACCATCTTCACCCCGGTGTGGACCATTGTGACAGACAATGGAAGTTTCCGTCTGGACTGCGCCGACGGTACACTGAAAAAGTATTAAAAAATCATGCGTACCAAGAACGGTACGCAGGATTTTTCAGTCTGTCAAAGAACTATCTTCGACGATGGAGCAACCTCAGGCTCCCTTGTGTAAAGGGAGCTGTCACCGAAGGTGACTGAGGGATTGTGCAGCAGAACCTACCGATTCTACCGAAAGTTGGGGCGAATTCGCAACTTTTTCTCAGACAACCCCTCCGCCTCGCATTCGCTCGGCACCTCCCCTTGCACAGGGAGGCTTAGGTGGCTACACAAAACTGGCTTTTTTGACACGCAAAAAAATCCTGCGTACCAAGAATGGTACGCAGGATTTTTGTTTGTTCGATCAGGGGAACGGAG
>JAFVUT010000059.1 GCA_017502545.1 Ruminiclostridium sp. | reverse complement strand
TGGGATAATACTGTCGTACCGGTACGACAGCATGCCCTTTGCTCCCGCACCCCTCCGACTTCGGCTTTGCCGAAGCCACCTCCCCTCGCAGGGGAGGCTATGGCGGGAGCAAGCCCCCGCCCTACAGGCGTGGTACTATGCCGGTAGGGGCGGATTCTATATCCGCCCGCCCTGGAGGGCCCTGCCCACGTTGGACAGGACAAGCAGCCCAAAGGGTTGGTTCTTGCCTCTCCCAGAGGGAGAGCCAGGTCTGATGCCTGCAGCGATGTATGATCCATTTTGGTGAAGTCTTTTTCTCTTGCAGTCCCCCCGGCACCTGTGGTATAATAGTACAAAAGTTCGAGATTACAGGAGAGGAGAGAGGGAATTGCGCATCTTAGGCATCGACCCGGGCTATGCCATCGTGGGCTTCGACATCCTGGAGGCCCACCGGGGCCAGGCTCAGCTTATCCGCTGCGGGGCCATCAACACCCCCGCCGGGGTCCCCATGCCCATGCGCCTGCTCCAGATCCAGGAGGATATGGAGACCCTCATCCGGACCTTTCAGCCCGATGCCATGGCCATTGAGGAGCTCTTCTTCAACACCAACGTCACCACCGGCATCGGCGTGGCCCAGGCCAGGGGGATCATCCTGGCGACCGCCGCCAAGCTGGGGGTAGAGATCTTTGAGTACACCCCCTCCCAGGTGAAGCAGGCGGTGGTGGGCTACGGCAAGGCAGAGAAGCGGCAGGTCATGGACATGACCAAGCGGCTTTTGAAGTTGCCCGCCGTCCCCAAGCCTGACGATGCCGCCGACGCAGTGGCCGTGGCCCTCTGCCACGCCCGGTCCCATACCTCCCGTCTGTACCAGCCATAAAGAAAGGAGCTTGCTGTGTTTTACTATCTCAAGGGCGTGGTGGGCCATATCGCCCCCAACCTGGCCGTGATCGACTGCGGCGGGGTGGGCTATGCCTGCCGCACCACCAGTTATACCCTGTCCTCCCTCCAGGTGGGGGAGCAGGCCAAGCTCTACACCCATCTGAACGTCCGGGAGGATGCCATGGAGCTCTACGGCTTTGCCTCGGAGAACGAGTGCAGCTGCTTCCGGATGCTCATCGGGGTCTCCGGTGTGGGTCCCAAGGCGGCCCTGTCCATCCTGTCCTCCACCACCCCCGAGGGTCTGGCCACCGCCATCATCACCGGCCAGGAGAAGGCCCTCACCGTGGCCCCCGGCATCGGCAAAAAGATCGCCCAGCGGATCATCCTGGAGCTGAAGGACAAGCTGGCCAAGGGGCAGCTCCCCGCCGCCGAGGAGTCCTTCGGTGGGTCCGGTGTCACCGTCATTCCCCAGGACAAGACCTCCGAGGCCTCTGCCGCCCTGGCCGTTCTGGGCTACAACCCGGCGGAGATCAGCGCCGCCCTGAAGGGTCTGGACCTGGATGCCCTCCCCCTGGAGGAGATCGTCCGTCAGGCCCTGCGCAAAATGGTAAAGTAAAAGGAGGGGAACCCTGTGAGTATTGATTTCTCCATGGAAGAGGTCCACGAGCCTCTCATGACCACATCCTTCACCCCCGAGGACGACGGGGAGGGCTCCCTGCGCCCCAAAAGCCTGGCCGAGTACATTGGCCAGCAGAAGGCCAAGGACAACCTGTCCATCTTCATTGACGCGGCCAAGCTCCGCCACGAGCCCCTGGATCATGTCCTCCTCCACGGTCCCCCCGGCCTGGGTAAGACCACCCTGGCGGGGATCATCGCCAACGAGATGGGGGTCAACATCCGCATCACCTCGGGCCCTGCCATCGAAAAGCCCGGTGACCTGGCCGCCCTCCTCACCAACCTGAACGAGAACGACATCCTCTTTGTGGACGAGATCCACCGGCTGAACCGGTCGGTGGAGGAGATCCTCTATCCCGCCATGGAGGATTACGCCATCGACATCATCATCGGCAAGGGCCCGTCGGCCAACTCCATCCGCCTGGACCTGCCCAGGTTCACTCTCATCGGGGCCACCACCCGGGCGGGCCAGCTGTCCGCCCCTCTCCGGGACCGCTTCGGGGTCATGCTCCGGCTGGAGCTGTACAGCCCCGAGGAACTCTCTGAGATCGTCACCCGCAGCGCCGGGATCCTGGGGGTCCCCATCGAGCCCGAGGGGGCCTACGAGATCGCCCGCCGCACCCGGGGCACCCCCCGTCTGGCCAACCGCCTCCTGCGCCGGGTCCGGGACTTTGCCCAGGTGAGAGCCGGGGGGGTCATCACCAAGTCCGTGGCCGACCAGGCCCTGCTGGCCCTGGAGGTGGACCACTTAGGGTTGGACGAGGTGGACCGTCAGATGCTGCGGAACATCATCACCAACTACGGCGGCGGCCCGGTGGGTCTGGAGACCCTGGCAGCCACCATCGGCGAGGAGGCCGTCACCCTGGAGGATGTGTACGAGCCCTATCTCATGCAGAAGGGCTTCCTCACCCGCACCCCCCGGGGCCGGTGCGTCACCCGCCTGGCCTATGAGCATCTGGGCATCCCCTTCCAGGGTCACGAGCAGATGCGTCTGGGCTGATGCAGGGAATCATGCACAATTGGTGAAATTAACAAAGAATTTTCTGAGATGCTTTTGAAAGTTTGCATTTTGTTCATAATTTCCTTGACTTTGCATGGGGTCCCAATGTATAATGACCTTGAAAATTCATGAAACTGGTCATGTTACCGTGAAAAGTATGACAGATGAACAGTTATGCGCACGGGCCGCGATGGGCGACCGTGCTGCTGAGGAAGCACTTGTTTTGCGCTACTCCCGCCTGGTGCGGGTGTGTTCCCGCCCCTTTTTCCTGGTCGGCGGTGACAGCGAAGATCTCATCCAGGAAGGTATGCTGGGCCTTCTCACGGCCATCCGGGAATTTAAGCCGGACCGTGGGGCCCAATTCCGCACCTTTGCGGAACTCTGTATCCGCCGCCGCATCATCTCTGCCGTCCGAACGGCCGCAGGCGGCAGGCATTCCCCGCTGAACAATTATGTTTCCCTCGAACCATCCCTCTTTTTGGCTAACCAGGACTTTGCTCCCTTTGGCACGGCATACCCCAGCCACAGGGACCCCGAGGATGTCATCATCCGCCAGGAGAATATGTCCGCCCTGCAGAAGGCCCTCCGTGACCAATTGACCGGTCTGGAGGCCCAGGTGCTGGACCGCTATCTGGACGGGGCCTCCTATGCTGAAATTGCTGAAGAGGTACACCGGTCCGCGAAATCCGTGGACAACGCAGTGCAGCGCATCCGCAAAAAGATCGCGCGGCACATTTCCCGCGGCGAATACAGCGAAAGCTGATCGCATATTTATATCCGACCCATCCCCAGGGTCACAAAAGTCAAAGAGAGGGTTAAAAGCATGTACGAAGATAAGACTTTAGTATGCAAAGAGTGCGGCAACGAGTTCGTGTTCTCTGCTGGTGAGCAGGAGTTCTACGCTGAGAGAGGCTTCCAGAACGAGCCCCAGCGCTGCAAGGGCTGCCGTGACGCTCGCAAGGCTGCTTCCCGCGGTCCCCGTGAGTTCTTCACCGCCACCTGCGCATCCTGCGGCGGCGAGGCAAAGGTTCCCTTCGAGCCCAAGTCCGATCGTCCTGTTTACTGCAGCGAGTGCTTCGCTCGTATGAGAGAGGCTTAATTTCATAAGAAATTTCGCGTGACCAAAAGCGGCGTCAGAGTGATCTGACGTCGCTTTTTTACGTTTCAGAAATAAGCAAAGGCCCCCTCCCAGCAGGCGTGGTACTTTGCCTGTAGGGGACGATGCCCACATCGTCCCGCGGGCGAACGCAGTTCGCCCCTGCATACCCGGATGCTGCGATATACCATGTAGGGGCGGATTCCATATCCGCCCGCCCTGGTGCCCTCTCTGGTGAATATGGGTAAAATTTCCCGTTAAACCGCCAAAGAATTTAACAAAAATGGCGAATTATCCTTGCAAAAATCGGGAAAAACCGCTATAATATTACTGTTATAAGTCAAAAGCAGGACTCGGGAGGTGGGTCAATGTACCGGATCGGAGATAAGATCGTCCATCCCATGCACGGCGCCGGGATCGTGGACGAGATCGTGACACGCAAGGTCAACAATGTCCAGCGGGATTATTACAGCCTCCGTCTGCCCATTGGGGGTATGCTGGTCCTCATTCCCACCGACCACTGTCAGGAGATTGGGGTCCGTCCCGTCCTGACACCCGCCGAGGCCGATGCCGTCCTGGACCGGATCGCCGATCTCCAGGTGAAGCTGGAGACCAACTGGAACCACCGGTATCAGGAGAATATGCAGCGGCTGAAAAGCGGCGACCTACTGGAGGTGGCCAAGGTGGTCAAGAGCCTGCTCCTGCGGGACACCCGCCGGGGCCTGTCCACCGGGGAGCGGAAGATGCTCCACTCGGCCAAGCAGATCCTCATCTCCGAGCTGAGCCTTTCCCACGACATCTCCTACGAGGCGGCGGAAGACCGCATCAATCAGGTCCTGCACGCATAAAGTAAAAGCAAACACAAAAGGAGCCTTTCGTCAGGCTCCTTTTTTACCACATAGGAAAAGGAGGAACCCCATGGGTTTTCTGAAAAAATTTTTGAAAATAGCAGAGCAGTCCGCCGCCTTTTGTTCCGTGGTGGTGGTGGCCGCCGGTCAGGCCTCCCGGATGGAGGGCATCGACAAGATCCTCTGCCCCATGGGGGGCGAGGCCATCGTCCTCCGTGCCATTGCCCCTTTCCAGGCCTCCGACCTGGTGGATGAGATCGTCATCGTCACCCGGGAGGACCTGATGGCCCCCATCGGTGCCCTCTGCAGCCAGAAGGGCTATGACAAGGTCAAGCGTCTGGTCCGGGGGGGAGCCACCCGTCCGGAGTCGGTGATGGCCGGCCTGAATGCCTGTGACTCTGCCGCCGACCTCATCGCCATCCACGACGGGGCCCGGCCCTTCGTCACTGTGGAGATCATTGAGGAGACCATCCGGGCAGCCCGGAAGCACCATGCCGCTGCCCCGGCCATCCCCGTGAAGGACACCATCAAGCGGGCAGTGGGAGGTGTAGTCACCGAGACCCCCGACCGGGCGGAGCTCTTCGCCGTCCAGACCCCCCAGATCTTCGACGCCGCTCTCATCAAGGGGGCGGTGGGCAAGGCCATCCAGGAGGGGGCCCCCGTCACCGACGACTGCTCCGCCGTGGAGCGGATCGGCTTCTCGGTGGTCCTGACCCGGGGCAGCGAGGAGAATATCAAGATCACCACCCCCCGGGATCTCATCCACGGGGAGGCCATTTTGGCAGAAAGGATGGAGGAGTGACCATGCGCATCGGACACGGATATGACGTACACCGGCTGGTCTCCGGCCGGAAACTGATCCTGGGCGGGGTGGACATCCCCCACCACCTGGGCCTTCTGGGTCATTCGGATGCGGATGTCCTGGCCCACGCCCTCATGGATGCCCTCCTGGGGGCGGCCGCCCTGGGGGACATCGGCCAGCACTTCCCGGACAAGGACCCCGCCTACAGCGGAGCCGACAGCCTGGTCCTCCTGGGGAAGGTCATGGACCTCCTGGCCCAAAATGGCTGGCGGGTGGAGAACGCCGACATGACCATCCTGGCCCAGAAGCCCAAGCTCATGCCCCACATCCCCCGGATGCGCCAGAACCTCTCCCGCGTCATGGGCATCCCGGTGACGGCCATCAGCGTCAAGGCCACCACCGAGGAGGGGCTGGGCTTCACCGGCACCGAGGAGGGCATCGCAGCCCACGCAGTGGTCCTCATTGAGGCCCTCGATAAAAACTGACACATAACCTCCTTCCGGGCATAGGATAGCCCGGGAGGAGGTAATTTTTTATGTACTATCTCATCATGTGCCGCTCCCTGACCTATGCCCAGCGGGTGGCGGGCACCCTGGAGCGGGCAGGGATCCCGGCTCGGATCCTCCGCTCACCTGCCGAGATCTCCCCCAGGGGGTGCAGCTATTCGGTCCGGGTGGGAGGGCGAAATCTTTCCCGGACCCTCACCGTCCTGGCCCAGAAGAAGCTCCCTTACCTGGGGATCTACGTGGGCCAGCGGGGGGAGGGGTATCGGGAGGTGGAGCTGTGATCTACTTTGACAGTGCCGCCACCACCCTCCAGAAGCCCCCGGCGGTCTCCCGGGCGGTCCGTCACGCCATGGCCACCATGGCCAGTCCCGGACGGGGGGACCACGGTCCGGCGGCCCGGGCGGCCGGGACCCTGCTGGCCTGCCGGGAGCGAGGGGCCTGTCTCTTCGGGGTGGGGGAGCCTGACCGGGTGATCCTCACCTCCAACGCCACCCACGGTCTGAACATCGCCATCAAGTCTCTGGTGAAGACCGGGAGCACCGTCCTGCTGTCCGGGTGGGAGCACAATGCCGTGACCCGTCCCCTCCGGACCATCCCCGGGGTGCGGGTGCAGACCATTCGGACCCCTCTCTTCCGCCCCGACTGCTTCCTGGAGGAGCTGGACCGGCAGCTGACGGGGGAGGTGGATGTGGTGGTCTGCACCCAGGTGTCCAACGTCTTCGGCTATGTCCTGCCGGTGGCCCAGGCCGCGTCCCTTTGCCAGGCCAGAGGGGTCCCTCTCATAGTGGATGCCTCCCAGGGGGCGGGCCTGCTCCCTGTCCGCCTGGAGGACTGGGGGGCGGACTTCGTGGCCATGCCCGGCCATAAGGGGCTGTACGGCCCCCAGGGGACTGGACTCCTCCTGTGCCGGGCGGGGGGAGAGCCCATCCTGGAAGGGGGGACGGGGAGCGATTCCCGGACCCAGACCATGCCCGAGGTCCTGCCTGACCGGCTGGAGGCCGGGACCCACAACGTCCCCGGGGCGGCGGGCCTGCTGGCGGGGATGGACTTCGTCCGGCGGATGGGCCCGGCCCGGCTCCTCCGCCACGAGACCGCCCTGAAGGACCTGGCAGGGGAGGGGCTGGAACGGCTCCCCGGGGTCCAGGTCTTCCGGGCGGTCGGCCCCGTCCAGACAGGGGTCCT
>JAFVUT010000058.1 GCA_017502545.1 Ruminiclostridium sp. | reverse complement strand
CCAGGATGTCGATCTCGCCCTCGGTCATGCGGCTCATGATGTCCCCCAGCTGTTCTTGGTCCATCTTGCCGTGGGCGGTGGCGATGCGGACGTCATCACCCAGGAGGGCGCGGATCTTGGCGGCGGTCTTGTCGATGGTGTCCGTCCGGTTGTGGAGGTAGTAGACCTGGCCGCCCCGGTCCACCTCCCGGCGGATGGCATCGGCCAGCACCGACCAGTCGTGCTCCAGCACATAGGTCTGGACGGGCTGACGGTTGGTGGGGGGCTGCTCCAGGGTGGACATATCCCGCAGGCCGGAGAGGGCCATGTTCAGGGTCCGGGGGATGGGGGTGGCCGACAGGGTGAGAACGTCCACCTGCTTGGCCAGCTCCTTGAGTTTCTCCTTGTGGCCCACGCCGAAGCGCTGCTCCTCGTCCACCACCAGGAGGCCTAAGTCCTTGAACCGGATGTCCTTGCCCAGAAGCTTGTGGGTGCCGATGAGCAGGTCCACCTTGCCCTGGGCGGTCTGGCTCAAGATCTCCCGGGACTGGCCCGCCGTGCGGAACCGGGAGATCATCTGGATCTCCACGGGGAAGTGGGAGAACCGCTTCAGGGCGGTCATATAGTGCTGCTGGGCCAGGACGGTGGTGGGCACCAGCATGGCGGCCTGCTTCCCCTCCAGGATGCACTTCATGATGGCCCGGAAGGCCACCTCGGTCTTGCCGTAGCCCACGTCCCCGCAGAGGAGACGGTCCATGGGGACGGGCCGCTCCATGTCGGCCTTGATCTCGGCCACGCAGCGGATCTGGTCGTCGGTCTCCGGGTAGGGGAAGAGGGCTTCAAAGTCCTGCTGCCAGGGGGTGTCCGCCTGGAAGGCGTAGCCCGCCAGCCGCTGCCGCTGGGCGTAGAGCTGGATGAGGCCCTTGGCCATGTCCTTGGCGGCCTTTTTGGCCTTGGCCTTGGATCGTTCCCACTCGCCGCCCCCCAGCTTGGAGAGGCGGCGGCGGTCGGGGTCGTCCCCGGAGCCGATGTACTTGTTCACCAGGTCCAGCTGGAGGGCGGGAACGTAGAGAACGTCCGCCCCGGCGAACTGTAATTTAATGTAGTCCCGGTCGGCCCCGTCCACGCTCATCTTCACCATGGACACGAAGCGGCCGATGCCGTGGTGCTCGTGGACCACCAGGTCGCCGGGGGTCAGGTCGGTGAAGGACTCCAGCCGCTGGCGGTTGGAGGAGACTTTTCGGGCCTTGGACTTTCTGGGGGGCAGGGCCGAGCCCTCGGCCAGGACGGCCGCCTTGCCGTCGGGGTAGTCAAAGCCCGCCGAGAGGCCGCCCACGGCGATGGTGATGCGGCCGGGTTCCGGCAGGTCGTGGAGGTTTTCGTCCAGGGCGGCAAAAACCTTCTTCTCCCGGAGCATGGCCTGGAGGGACTCCCCCTTCCGGCGGCTGGAGGTGAGCAGGATGACGGAAAAGCCCTCCCGCTGGTAGTTCTGCAGGTCCTCGATGACTGTGTCCAGACTCATGCCGTAGCCCGACAGCTGCCGGGCGGTGAGAGACCGGAGGAAAGCGGGCGGGACGGGAAGACCGCCGGTGGTGAAGGAGTCAAAGTAAAGTAAGGTCCTGGGGGCAAGGTCCCCGCACAGGTCCTCAAAGGTCTTGGCAAAGGTGGGGTGCTTCCCGGTGAGGATGCCCTGGTCCAGCAGGGACGTCACATCCTCGTTCAGCTGCCAGGTGTAGTTTTTGGCCCGGTCGGCCACTCGGGGGGTGTCGCACAGGACCACCAGGGCGTCCTCCGGCAGGTAGTCTGCCGCCGTGGACAGGGTATCGTAGACGGTGGGCAGCTCCAGGTCCGGGGGATCAGACTGGGCGCCGATGACCTCCCCGGCGGGGAGGATGGTGCAGGTCTCCCGCTGGGCGGTCCGCCGTTGGGTCACCGGGTCGAAGAGGCCCATGGAGTCGATCTCATCCCCCCAGAACTCCATGCGGACGGGGAGGTCCAGTCCGGGGGAGAAGAGGTCCAGGATGCCCCCTCGCAGGGCGAACTGGCCGGTGCCCTCCACCTGGTCGCAGCGGGTGTACCCGGCGGACACCAGAAAGTCGGTGAGGGTGTCCAGATGGCAGATCTCCCCCACCGCCAGAGTCCGGCAGGCCGAGCGGAACCGTTTTGGGGGAATGGTCCGCTGGAGCAGGCCCTCCACAGTGGCGGTGAGCACGGGGCAGTCTCCCCGGTCCAGGGCAGCCAAAAGCTCCAGCCGCTGGTGCTCCCACTGGTGGGAGGCAGCGCCCGGATGGAATTGAAAGTCCCGGCTGGGGAGAAGGGGGACCTCCCGGTCCAGGAAGATCCCCAGGTCATCGGCCATGCGGCGGGCTTCCCCGTCGTCGGCGCAGACCAGCACCAGAGGGCGGCCGGTGGTCTTGTGGAGGGAGGCGGCCAGATGGGCCCGGTGGACGGAAGCCAGACCGGACAGGGCCAGGGGGGATTTCTTCTGGTCAAGGGCCTCCAGGAGCCGTTCAAAATCCGGCAGCCGGGAGAGGAGGTGGGTGAGGTTGGAAAGCATAAAAACCTCCTGGGGTAGTGCTTGTGAAAATACGTTGCAGGAAGAAGGTAAGGCTCCCTCCGGGAGGGGCTGTCAGCGAAGCTGACTGGGGGAGAATGCGTAACCCAACGGGTTCAAACTCCCTCCGTCTCGCCTGACGGCGAGCCACCTCCCTCGGGGAGGGAGGCTTATTGGAACTTATCCGTTAAACCTGGACATGGCCTGGTCCACGCCGTTCTTGAGAAGTTCTTCCACCGCGTCGGCGGCCCGATGGATGGCCTCCTCCATGGTCTTCTTGTCCTGGCCGGTGAACTTGCCCAGGACCCAGTCGGCCATGTCGCTGTCGGGGTGGGGCTTGCCCCCCACGCCCACCTTGATCCGGGGGAAGCCGTCCCCCCCCAGGTGGGCGATGATGTCCTTCAGGCCGTTGTGACCCCCGGCAGAGCCGGACCGGCGGATGCGGAGCTTGCCCTGGGGCAGGGCCACGTCGTCGGAGATCACCAGGATCCGCTCGGGGGGGATCTTGTAGAACCGGGCGGCCTCTCCCACGGCGCCGCCGGAGAGGTTCATGTAGGTGGTGGGCTTCATGAGCAGGACCGACCGGTCTCCGATGACCACGGTGTTGGTCAGGGCTTTGAACTTGAGCTTCTGGACGGGGATCTTCTCCCGCTGGGCCAGCTCGTCGAT
>JAFVUT010000057.1 GCA_017502545.1 Ruminiclostridium sp. | reverse complement strand
GCATCCGCGTGGCGTTTCTTCCCGGTGCACTGGAAGGATACAAATTCATGTTCACCCCCGACTGGGCCAAGCTGGCGGATCCCATGGTCTGGATCTGGGCGATGGGACAGGCATTCTTCTCCCTGTCTGTTACCGGAAGCGGCATGATTGTTTACGGCGCTTATCTGGATGACAAGGAGGACGTGGTCCATGTAGCCGCCCGTACGGCGATCTTCGATACCATTGCTGCTCTGGTTGCAGCTCTGGTCATCATTCCCGCCTGCTTTGCCTATGGTTTGGATGTGGGGGCCGGTCCTTCCCTGCTGTTCGTAACGCTGCCCCGTATCCTGCAGGATATTCCCATGGGCCAGTTGTTCGCAATCATTCTGTACACCGCTATGGTTTTCGCGGGCGTCAGTTCTCTGCAGAATATGTTTGAGGCTGTGGGCGAGTCTCTGCAGCATCGCTTCCCCAAGTTGAACCGCAAGATGGTTCTGATCCTGCTGGGCGTGATCTGCCTGGGCTTCGGCATCCACATGGAGCCGATCTTCAAGTGGGGGCCTTGGATGGACATTGTGTCTATTTACATCATTCCCATTGGTGCAACATTGGGCGCCCTGTCCTGGTTCTGGATCATGAAGAAGGACGATCTGATGAAGGAGATCAACAAGAGCACTTCCAAGCCGCACGGTAAGCTGTGGTACTATGCAGGCCGTTACTTGTACGTTCCCTGTGCCCTTATCCTGTGCCTGGTGGCCCTCTTTATGAAGGTCGCATTCTGATGTAACGTAAATGAAAAGCCGATTGCCATGTGGCAATCGGCTTTTGTTATGTCTGATTTACAGCAGGTGGGCACGAAGTTCTTCCCCGGACATGGCGCTGAGATAGGCGGGAGGGATATCAAAGACAGTCTTGCAGCCCTTGTGCCCCTTCTGCCCCATGCGGTAAGCTGCACGGGCATAGGCAACGATGACACTGGCGGTAAACTCGGGGTTGGAATCCAGCTTCAGGCTGTACTCAATGATGTGGCTGTTCTCCCCTTCCCAGCCGGTCTTGCCGGAGCGGATGACGAAGCCACCGTGGGGGATGCCGCTGTGGTCACGATCCAGTTCATCCTTGGAGATAAAGTGGACGATGGTATCGTAGTCAGCAAAGTAGTTGGGCATGGTCTTGATCTCGGTCTCGATCTTCTCCTTGTCTGCCCCCTCGGTGGCCACCACGAAGCACTCACGCAGATGCTTCTGACGGGTGGTCAGTTCCGGGTTGCTGCCGCTGCGGACAGCCTCCAGAGCCTCCTCCACGGGAATGGTGTACTGCTTGGCATCCACCACGCCATTGACCCGGCGGATGGCATCGGAATGACCCTGGCTGACACCCTTACCCCAGAAGGTATAGTCCTGGCCCACAGGCAGGATGGCACCGGCGTACAGGCGATTCAGGGAGAACATACCGGGGTCCCAGCCGCAGGAGATCACGGCCACCTTGCCCCCTTCCTGGGCACTGGCATCCACCGCAGCAAAGTGCTGGGGGATCTTGGCGTGGGTGTCAAAGCTGTCCACCACATGGAAATGTTTGGCGTATTCCGGGGTCTGGACAGGCAGGTCGGTGGCGCTGCCGCCGCAAAGGATGAGAACATCGATCTCTTCCTTGTGGTCCAGGATCTGATCAGCGGGATACACCTGCACGCCTTCCGTCAGAATAGAAACAGACTCCGGTGCCCGACGGGTAAAGACTGCTTTCAGCTCCATATCCTCGTTTTGCTTGATGGCACACTCAATGCCTCGGCCCAGATTGCCGTAGCCCATAATACCAATTCGAATGCTCATGGTTTCCAGCCTCCTCAGGAAAAATTTTGATTCTATTTTAGCATACTGCAGTGCTGATTTCCACTTCTTTGGTGTCTAATTTTCGCAAAATTCTTGGAGAAAAATCACAGCAGAATGACCCAGAGGGAGTCTTTGATCTCGCTTGCAAACATTGACTTTTTGTCGTCCTCATGGTATAGTTTCAAATGATATAAGGGGTAGTTTACGCCTGTGCGTTCTACTCCCTTTTATGTGCAATGGTATACATTTAGTTTTTACTATTTTTGATATGTAAGGAGTTCACAAATGATCACTGTTTCCAACCTGAGCCTCCAGTACAGCGGCCAGCCCCTCTTCTCCAACGTGGACCTGCAGTTCACCAAGGGCAACTGCTACGGCATCATCGGTGCAAACGGCGCCGGTAAGTCTACCTTCATGAAGATCCTCTCCGGCGATCTGGATTCCACCAGCGGCGAAGTTTCTATCCTGCCCAAGACCCGTATGTCCGTCCTGAAGCAAGACCAGAACGCCTACGACGCATACAACGTCATGGACACTGTCATCATGGGCAACAAGCACCTGTACGACATTGGCAAGCAGAAGGATGCCATCTACGCCAAGGAAGAGATGTCCGACGAGGACGGTCTGCTGGCCTGTGAGCTGGAAACCGAGTTCGCCGAGTTGGGCGGCTGGGAAGCAGAGAGCGATGCCAGCCGGATCCTTCAGGGTCTTGGCATCGACGTGGACCTGCACTACAACGACATGGCCACCCTGGATGCCCGTCTGAAGGTCAAGGTCCTGCTGGCCCAGGCTCTGTTCGGCAACCCCGACATCCTCATGATGGACGAGCCTACCAACAACCTGGACATCGACGCTACCAACTGGCTGGAAGACTTCCTGCTGGACTTTGAGGGCACCGTCATCGTGGTCAGCCACGACCGTCACTTCCTGAACACGGTCTGCACCCACATCGTGGATATCGACTACGGCAAGATCAAGATGTACGTGGGTAACTACGACTTCTGGTATGAGTCCTCCCAGCTGGTCCAGCAGCTGATCCGTCAGCAGAACAAGCGCAACTCCGAGAAGATCAAGGAACTGCAGGACTTCATCTCCCGCTTCTCCGCCAACAAGTCCAAGTCCAAGCAGGCTACCGCCCGCCGCAAGCTGCTGGATAAGCTGAGCATCGAGGAGATGCCCGCATCCTCCCGCCGCTATCCCTGGGTTGCCTTCCATCCTGACCGTGAAGTGGGCAAGGACATCCTGTTCGTCACCAAGGTCTCCAAGACCATTGACGGCGTGAAGGTCCTGGACCAGGTCTCCTTCATCCTGGAGCATGGCGACAAAGTGGCCTTCATCGGTGACAACGAGAACGCCCACACCGCCCTGCTGAAGATCCTGGCCGGTGAGATGGAGCCCGACGAAGGCACCATCAAGTGGGGTCAGACCGCGACCTACTCCTACTTCCCCAAGGACAACTCCCCCTACTTCAACGACAACGACGACAACCTGGTGGAGTGGCTGCGTCAGTTCTCCCCCGATCCTCAGGAGCAGTATCTGCGCGGCTTCCTGGGCCGTATGCTCTTCTCCGGCGATGAAGTTTACAAGCCCGTGAAGGTCATCTCCGGTGGTGAGAAGGTCCGCTGCATGCTCTCCCGCATGATGCTGTCCGGCGCCAACGTGCTGATGCTGGATCAGCCCACCAACCACCTGGATCTGGAGTCCATCGCTGCGCTGAACAACGGCCTGGAGGCTGTCAAGTGCAACGTTCTGCTGGCCTCCCACGACCATCAGATGATCCAGACTGTCTGCAACCGTGTCTTTGACTTCACCGAGGACGGCAAGCTCATCGACCGCAAGATGACTTATGACGAGTATCTGGAGCGCCAGGCTGCTGCCAAGGCTTAAATCAAAGCATTCAGCGGCTCTGTTTGGCAGAGCCGCTGTTTCATTCTTCGTGTAAAGGGTGTGTTTCCCTTATGAAACGATTCTTCAGTGTTCTCCTGATCCTTCAGCTTTTGATGGGCCTGATGCCCGGCGCACTGGCAGTCCCTGCTGCCGGCGGCCAGGAAGTCACCATCCTCTTTACCCACGATATGCACTCTCACCTCCTCCCTGCCAACGATGAGGAGGGCAATTCCTATGGCGGCTACGCCCGACTGAAGACTGTCATCGACCAGCAGAGGCTCCTCCATCCGGATGCCATTCTGGTGGATGCCGGTGACTTCTCCATGGGTTCTCTCTTCCAGACAGCCTATTCCACCGATGCTGCCGAACTGCGCAGCATGGGTGCGCTGGGCTATGACGTGACTACCTTCGGCAACCACGAGTACGACTATCGGGCAGATGGCCTGGCAGACATGCTCAATGCCGCCATGGCCAGCGGGGAGCCCGTTCCCCCCATCGTTCAGGTCAACTACATGCCCCCCAGAGAGGGTGATGCCGACTATGATGAGACCGATGAAGCTGTATGGGAGGCTTTTGAAAATTACGGCGTGCAGGACTATACCGTCATCCAGCGGGGCGGCATCAACTACGCCGTCTTTGGCATCATGGGACTGGATGCCGATGCCTGTGCTCCCATGTCCGGCATGATCCTGGAGGACCCTGCTGCCGCCGCCCAGGACACCGTGGACTGGATCAACCAGCATGTGCCAGAACCCCGGGTCGTGGTCTGCCTGTCCCACAGCGGCACCGATCCCGACCCGGAAAAGTCTGAGGATGAACTGCTGGCCGCCAATGTGGAGGGGATCGACGTGATCATCTCCGGCCACACCCACTCTACCCTGGAAGAGCCTATTCTGGTCGACGACACCTATATCGTCTCCTGCGGGGAGTACAGCAAAAATCTGGGTGTCCTAACCCTGTCGTTGAATGGAGAAGGGCTTACCCTCTCTGACTATGACCTGATCCCTGTGGACGACTCCGTGGCAGAAGCGGAAGCCATGACCGTTCAGATCGAGGAATACAAGCGAATGGTGGAGGAGAACTACCTGACCCGGTTTGGCGGTCTGACCTACGACCAGGTCCTGGCTGTGAACCCCTACGAGTTTGACAGCATCGGTGATCTGTCTGCGTATCACAGAGAGTCCTCCCTGGGTAACCTCATTGCAGACTCCTATCGCTGGGCCGTAAAGGAAGCCGAAGGGGATGCCTATGTCCCCGTGGACTTTGCCCTCACCGCCAACGGCGTTATTCGTGAGTCCTTTGCCGCCGGTGAGATCACCGTTTCCGATGTGTTCAACGTCTCCTCCCTGGGTATCGGTGCCGACGGGGTTCCCGGCTATCCCCTGGTGTCCGTGTGGCTCACCGGTAAGGACCTGAAGAATGCCTTTGAGGTGGATGCCTCTGTGACCGGTCTGATGCCTGCTGCCCAGCTCTATTTCACCGGCATGACCTTTACCTTCAAT
>JAFVUT010000056.1 GCA_017502545.1 Ruminiclostridium sp. | reverse complement strand
CCGGTCTTTCCCCAGTGAATCGCCCCCAGGAGATACAGCAACCGGGTACTGAGGACAGCAAAGGAGACCTTGCTCCCCACATCTCCGTCCTCATAGGCAGTCAGGAAATGTCGGTAGAGGAAGTAGACCAGCAGCTGCTCGTACTCCTCTTCCCTGCCTGCCATGTAACGGCCAAAACCTTCCCGGTCGACCTCATTGCCGTAGTCCCGGAGGGTTTCCAGCAGAGTCGTCCAGGAATCTTCCAGCCGTTCCAGGTCCAGATAGACCTCCGCCCACTGGGCAGGAGACAGATCAGGCATCCAACACCCGAACCGTTCCAACAGCGCGTTCTCCCGCTCGGCCAGGGGGTGATCCCGGTCCTGAGCCATGTCCAGAGCCTCCTGACGGAGGACTGCCAGATACTCACCATCCGGGTCTATTTCCTCCGGTTTTCCGGTGACACAGAGCCGGACCGGCTCCTTCCGGGAGAGGATCAGCTGCCCTGCCGCCTCGCAGCACAGTCCCACCCCGATCTCCGTCCGTCCCGGCAGAAAGCTGCGGTATCTGGGGTGATCGGTGCAGATCTGGCAGAGGATCTCCTCTCCGCCATACAGGATCAAGTCACACAGCCCTTTCTCGTTCAAAAAAGGACAGCGTTCCCCTTCCCCCAGAATGAAATGGGGCTCCTCCTCAAGGGAAATGGATTCCTTCAGGCGCTGGCCCATGGGGCCTTTCACAGCATGGAACCGGGCCAGGGAATCCGGGTCGATATCGATTTCCCAGCCAATGCAGCAACTATGCCTGCACCGGTCGGCAATACAGGAAAAATCCGGATAGTAATCCGGGTATACCGCCAGCATGGTTCACACACTCCCTTCGTCCGAATCTTTTATCTCATGCAGAGCTCTGCGGAACTGCACAGCAAACAGGATAGCGGTAAACAGTACAGCCAGTACATCAGCCACCGGTTCTGCCGCATAGACAGCCAGGGTCTGATCCTCCATCAGGCGTGGCATCAAATAGATAAGAGGCAGCAAAAGAACAAATTTTCGCATGATCGCCACCAGGATGGAAGACCCCGCAAAGCCAATGGCCACGAAGGTAAGCTGGCAGGCGGTCTGGATGCCGAAGATCACAATGGCCCCGCAGTAGATGGGCAGGACCCGGCTGGCAAAGGCCAGCAGCTCCTGATCCGGGGTAAACATCCCGGCGACCCCTGCCGGGAAGAACAGGATCAAAAGCCAAAGCACCACCGCATATGCCACACTCACTTTCAAAAGCAGAGACACGGCCGCTTTGACCCGCTGATGGTTCCGGGCCCCATAGTTAAAGCTGGTGATGGGCTGGGCTCCCTGCCCCAGACCCTGGAGGGGGAGCAGGGCAAACTGCATCACACTGGTGAGGATAGTCATGGCCCCCACTGCCACATCTCCGCCGTATTTCAGCAGGGAGGCATTGAAGCAGACGAAAACCACGCTCTCACTGGCCTGCATGATAAAGGGAGACAGGCCCAGAGCCAGACAGGGGGCCAAGAGCTTCCAGCTGAGCCGGAGATTTTCCCTTCGGACCCGCCACACAGTTTTCTTCCCCAGAAGAAAGGCCATGACCCAGCAGCAGGAGATCCCCTGGGAGATGACCGTTGCCAGGGCAGCACCACGAACCCCCATGCCCAGACCGAAAATAAAAATAGGGTCTAAGATAATGTTGCAGATCGCCCCGATCAGAACCGTATACATACTGGTTTTGGCAAAGCCCTGGGCGGAGATGTAGGCGTTCATACCCAGGGTGAGCTGAACGAAGATCGTACCGACGGCATAGATGTTCATATAGTCCACAGCATACTCAATGGTGTTCTCACTGCCGCCAAAGGCCAAAAGGAGTTCACGATTCCACAGGAGCAGGACAGCCGTAATCATCAAGGATATTATGATCTGCAACGTCAGGCAGCCGCCCAGGATCTTTTCAGAAAGTTCCCGGTTCCCCTGTCCCATGGCGATGGATGCCCGGGGCGCACCGCCGGCACTGATGAGGTAGGCGAAGGCGGAAATGAACAGGATGATGGGCAGACAGATCCCTACACCGGTGAGGGCCAGGTCTCCATCCCCTGCCATATGACCGATGTAGATGCGGTCCACGATATTATAAAGCATATTGATCAGCTGCGCCGCCACCGCAGGGAGGGCCAGCTTAAACAGAAGCTTCCCCACAGGTTCTGTGGCCAGGAAGCGATTTTCGTTCTGCATGGGATTCCTTCTTTGCATAGAGTTTCCTCTATTTTAACCCAAATCGAACCCGGATACAACGATGGAATTTTCCCTTCTCCCTTGCATCCTGGGATGTTTCACGATACAATACGTTTGTCATTTAAGAAAAGGAGCTGATCTCCCATGGAACAGGAGCACAAGCGCCGTGTTCGCTACAAAGGCACCCATCCCCGCAGCTACCGGGAAAAATATAAAGAACTGAACCCCGAAAAGTACCAGGACGATGTGGCCAAAATCATCCAGAGCGGCAAGACCCCCGCCGGTATGCACATCTCCATCATGGTCAATGAGATTTTAGAATTTCTGGACATCCAACCCGGTCAGATCGGGCTGGATGCCACCCTGGGCTATGGCGGTCATACCCGCCGGATGCTGGAAAAACTCCAGGGACAGGGCCATATGTATGCCACCGATGTGGACCCCATCGAGTCGGAGAAGACCCGGGCCCGTCTGGAAGCTCTGGGCTATGGTCCTGAGATCCTGACCATCCGCCGCATGAACTTTGCCGATCTGGATCAGGTGGCCCCTGACCAGAAGTTCGACTTCATCCTGGCTGACCTGGGCGTGTCCTCCATGCAGATCGACAACCCGGAGCGGGGCTTTACCTTCAAGTATGACGGACCTTTGGACCTCCGTCTGGACCCCACCACCGGAGTCACCGCCGCTCAGCGCCTTCGTGAACTGGATCGGGAGGAGTTGGCTGCCATGCTGGTGGAAAACTCCGACGAACCCTATGCTGACCAGATCGCCAAGGCCATCATCACCGTCTTCAAAAAGAAGGGTACCATCGAGACCACCCGTCAGCTGGCTGATGTCATTGAGCAGGCCCTCTCCTTCCTGCCCGCCAAGGAGCGAAAGGAGGCCGTGAAGAAGTCCTGTCAGCGGACCTTCCAGGCCCTGCGCATCGATGTGAACAGCGAGTTCGAGGTCCTCTATTCCTTCCTGGAAAAACTGCCCTCCGTTCTGAAGCCCGGCGGACGTGTGGCCGTCCTCACCTTCCACTCCGGAGAAGACCGGCTGGTGAAGAAATCCTTCAAACAGCTTCTGAAGGAAGGGGTCTACAGCGATGCCGCCAAGGATGTCATTCGTCCCTCTGCGGAAGAGTGCTTCCAGAACCCCCGGGCCAAGTCTACCAAAATGCGCTGGGCCGTCAAGGCCTGAAAAATGCCCAAGTCCTTTGACTTGGGCATTTTCTTATCCTTTCAGATCCTTCCATTTGCTGTGGATGGCTGCCAGAGCTTCCAGCGGGTCAGTGATATCCCATACGGCGGTTTCCATGGGGCAGAATCCGGTGTTGGTCCGGTTGCGGATGGCCGCAACCTCCACCTCACAGCCGTTGGGGATGTGGTGGACTTCCAGAACGGCCTTGGCCGGTGTGCTCATGACCTGGGCATACACCTCTTTCACCCCGAGCATAACATACAGAAAGGCCGCCGCTTTTCCCACCACCTTGTCGGCGGCGGAGAAGCCCTGCAGAGCCAGGCCCTCATCCAGCCAGGACAAGAGAGGAGTCACCCCCCGCAGACGGCTGGTATAAATCTGTTCATTGCCGCAGAGGACACAGGTATACCCCTCTTCCTGGAGCAGACCCCAGGCCCGCTCAAAATCAGCCCCGCCCATCCTGCTTCTCCACCCAGGAGAGGATCACCGGGATCAGGATCCACTGAAGGACCAGGCCGCAGATGCCGACGGAAATGCTGGTCCAGATCACAGAGACCGGTACAACGGTCACACCAAGGACCAGAACCGGCAGAAGGATGGCAGCGGCCCGAACCAAACGACCGGCCGCCTGAGCAATCAGGACCTTCCCCAGAGAGGGCAGGGCAGAGTT
>JAFVUT010000055.1 GCA_017502545.1 Ruminiclostridium sp. | reverse complement strand
CCAGGGTGATCTTCTGGCCGTCCTGCCAGTGGGTGGGGCCGTCGGCCTGGGCGAAGTCCTCCAGCATGAGGCCGATGGACACGGCCCCCTGGTTCCGGGCGGTCTCCCGGTAGGCATCCATGGGGTGGCCGGAGAGGTAGAGGCCGGTGACCTCCTTCTCCATGGTCATGAGCTCCTGGGGGGTGAACTCGGGGATGTTTTTCAGCACCAACTCCACAGGAGTGTCGGCGGTGTCGGAGCCCATGGAGAAGAGGTCGAACTGACCCTCCAGGTTCTTTCGTCTGTTCCGGGCCAGGGAGTCCAGGTGCTGCTCGTAGGCATCCAGCAGCTGGGACCGTTTCAGGCCCATGGAGTCAAAGGCACCGGCCCGAATGAGGCTTTCCAACACCCGCTTGTTCAGGTCCTGGTCCAGAAGCCGCTGGCAGAAGTCCGGGAAGGACCGGAAGGGGCCGCTGGCTTCACGCTCGGCCAGGACTGCTCCGGTGAAGCCCCGGCCTACCCCCTTCAGGGCGGCCAGACCGAAGCGGATGTCCCGGTCTGCCACGGTGAAGTGGGGACCGGACTGGTTGATGTCGGGGGGCAGGAGCCGGATGCCCATGGCCCGGCACTCGGCGATATACTCTGCGATCTTCCCCTGGGAGTCCAGGACGGAGGTCAGCAGGGCGGCCATGTACTCTCTGGGGTAGTGGCACTTGAACCAGGCGGTCTGGTAGGCCACGATGGCGTAGCACACGGCATGGGCTTTGTTGAAGGCGTAGTTGGCGAAATCGGTGATCTCGTCGTAGATGCTCTCGGCGATCTCGGCGGGGATGCCGTTGGCGATGCAGCCGGTGATCCCTCGCTCCGGGTCGCCGTGGAGGAAGGCGGCCCGTTCCCGCTGGATGTCCTTGAGCTTCTTCTTGGACATGGCCCGGCGGACCATGTCTGCCTGACCCAGGGAGTACCCGGCCAGACGGCGGAAAATTTCAATGACCTGCTCCTGGTAGACGATGCAGCCGTAGGTGTTGGACAGAATGGGCTCCAGGGCGGGGGTCTTGTAGGTGACGGTCCTGGGGTTGTGCTTGGAGGAGATGAACCGGGGGATGGAGTCCATGGGGCCGGGCCGGTACAGGGCGATGATAGCCGTGATATCTTCGATGTCCTTGGGCTTCAGGCCCACGCACACCCCGGTCATGCCGGCAGATTCCATCTGGAACACGCCGCAGGTCTTGCCCTCGGAGAGCATCCGGAAGGTGGCCGGGTCATCGTCGGGGATCTGGTCCAGGCGGAAGTCGGGGGTGTGGGCCTTCACCAGCTGGACGGCATCGTCCAGGACGGTCAGGTTCCGCAGGGCCAGAAAGTCCATTTTCAGAAGGCCCAGCTCCTCCAGGGTGGTCATGGGGTACTGGGTGACCACAGCCTCGTCGTTCTTGGCCAGGGGGACGTAGGTATCCGCCGGGTTCCGGGTGATGACCACACCGGCGGCGTGGGTGGAGGCGTGGCGGGGCATGCCCTCCAGCCCCTTGGCGGTGTCGATGAGGTTCTTCACCGTGGGGTCGCTCTCGTACATCTCCCGGAGGGGCTTGGACAGGGAGAGGGCGTTGTCCAGGGTGATGTGCAGGGCATTGGGGACCTGCTTGGCGATGGCGTCCACCTCGGCATAGGGGATGTTCAGGGCACGGCCCACGTCCCGGATGGCCCCCTTGGCGGCCATGGTGCCGAAGGTGACGATCTGGGCCACGTGGTCGGAGCCGTACTTCCGGTTTACGTAGTCGATGACCTCCCCCCGTCGGCGGTAGCAGAAGTCCACGTCGATATCGGGCATGGACACACGCTCGGGGTTCAGGAAACGCTCGAAGTACAGGGAGTACTTCATGGGGTCCACGTCGGTGATGTCCAGACAGTAGGCCACCATGGAACCGGCGGCCGAGCCACGGCCGGGGCCCACGGGGATATCCTGGGATTTTGCGTAGCCGATGAAGTCGGAGACGATGAGGAAGTATTCCACAAAGCCCATTCGGCGGATCATGGCCATCTCATATTCCAGCTGATCCAGATACTCCTGGCTGCCGTTGGGGTAGCGCCGGGCAAAGCCCTGGCGGCAGAGGGTCTCGAAGTAGGCATCCCCATCGGTGTAGCCCTCGGGGAGCTTGAACTCAGGCAGGTGGTAGGTGCCGAACTGGAAGTCCACATTGCACCGCTCGGCGATGCGGGCGGTGTTTTCTATGGCCTCGGGCCAGTCGGGGAAGAGGGCTGCCATCTCGGCCTCGCTCTTAATGTAGAACTCCTCGGTCTCGAAGCGCATCCGGGTGGGGTCCTCCACGGTACGGCCCATCTGGACGCACATGAGGACATCCTGGATGGCGGCGTCGGCCCGGGTGAGGTAGTGGGCGTCGTTGGTGACCACCAGGGGGATACCGGTCTCCTTGTGGAGTTTCAAAAGGCCCCGGGCGGCCTCCTTCTGCTCGGGGATGCTGTGGTCCTGGAGCTCCAGATAGTAGTTCTCCGGGCCGAAGATCTTTTGCATCTCCAGGGCGTGGGCCTTGGCCCCTTCATAGTCCCCGGCCAGGAGCCGGGTGGGGACCTCGCCTGCCAGACAGGCGGACAGGGCGATGAGGCCCTCGTGGTATTCCTTCAGCAGGTCCATATCCACTCTGGGCTTGCCGTAGAAGCCCTCGGTGAAGGACCGGCTCACCAGGGCACACAGGTTCCGGTAGCCGGTGTCGTCCTTGCACAGGAGGACCAGATGGCGGGGGCGGTCGTCCAGCTCGTGGACCTTGTCGAAGCGGGTCCGGGGGGCCACGTAGACCTCGCAGCCGATGATGGGCTTGATGCCCGCGGCCTTGGCGGCCTTATAGAAATCCACCGCCCCGTACATGACCCCGTGGTCGGTGACCGCAATGGCGGTCTGACCCAGTTCCTGGGCGCGGTCCACAAGCCCCTGGATGCGGCAGGCGCCGTCCAGGAGGCTGAACTCTGAGTGAACGTGCAGGTGGACAAATGCCATAGGCTTACTCCTGTTCCTTCAGGATCTCCTCCACGATCTCCATGGCGGAGAGGATGAGGATCTCGCAGCGGTTCTCGGTGCCCACAGCCTGGGCGGCAGGGCACTGGTCGGGGGCGATCTCGGTCTTCAGCAGGGGAGCGCAGCGGAGATTGCCGTACTTGGCCTCGAAGCGGGTCTGGAACTCCTTGGACAGCTTGCCGGTGCGGCGCTTGCTGGCCACGGGGTCGTTCTGGTCCACGGGGGTGGCCATGCCCAGGACCATGATGCCGCCGGACAGAGCCCCGCAGAGCTCGCCGGTGAAGGCACCGGCACCGAAGCCGGCCCCGATGTCAAAGCTGGCCTGCTCGGAGAGGCCGGTGATGTCCTGGAAAGAGGCCAGCAGGGACTGGCTGCAGTTGTAACCCTTCTTGTGGTAGGCGATGGCCTGTTCGTAACGATTCATGGTGGTGGTTCTCCTTTGTTGAGTAATGATGGGTTGAGAGTAAGCTCTCCCTCTGGGAGAGCTGGCGCCGAAGGCGACTGAGAGGGCGGATCACTGACGATACAGCAAGAGCGCAAGATAGCAGCCCTCTCCGTCACGGCTGCGCCGTGCCACCTCTCCCGGAGGGAGAGGTTATTGTTGTTCTTCATCTTCCTCTTCCGCTTCCACCTTCTTGCTCAGCTCAATGAGCTTTCTCAGGCGGTGGCTCAGGGAGGACTTGGTAACAGGGGGATGGCAGAGGGCGGCCAGCTGGGACAGGGGGAGCTCCGGGTTGGCCTCCCGCAGGGCGGCGGCCTCCTGGAGCTTGGGGGAGAGCTCCTTGAGCTTGTCTGCCTGGGTGAGGATCTGGATGGCCCGCCGCTGCTCCATGGCGGCATCCACCGTCTTGTCCACGTTGGCGGCCTCGCAGTTGACCCGGCGGTTCACGCCGTTGCGCAGGAGCTTTTCCGCCTTGGTGTTCATAAGCTCCATGGCGGAGACGGGAGCGCCGATGGCGGTGAGCAGGTCCTCAATGGCCTCGCTCTGCTTGAAATAGGTGATGTAGTTGGACTTGCGGGTGACCTCTTTGGGGGCGTACTCCAGCTCCCGCAGGAGGGTGGAGAGCTCCCGGCTGACGCTTCGGTGGGTGGTGGCCAGCTCCAGGTGATAGCCCTTCAGGGGGTCGGTGACCGAACCGCCCGACAGGAAGGCCCCCCGCAGGAAGGCCTGGCGGCAGTGGGTCTCCTCCAGGAGACCGAAGTTGATGTGGTGGGCCGGACCGGTGGGGTCAAAGGCGCAGGCATCCCACAGGATCTCCAGCTTCTGGGGATCGGTGATGGTGAAGATCTGCTTGCCCGGGGCCTGGGGGTCTCCCTTTTCGTCAAAGGTCACCCCGAAGGCCTTGTGGAAGAGGGGGTTGAGCCGCTGGGCAAAGGCCTGGGACTCGGTGACGATCTTTACCTCCAGGGGAGAGAAGCGGTTGCAGTAGAGCAGAACGCCGCAGGCCTCTGCCTGGGCGCAGCACTTGCGGGAGAGCTTGTGGCGGCAGAGTTCGTTTTTTACTTCGGCGGCAAAGGACATGGTCATTCCCTCCTATACCTCGTAGAGTTTCGCCGCTTTGCGGCGAAATAAAGTTCAATTCGTTTTTTGCGGGGATATGTGCCTCGCAAAAAACACTACTCGGCACGAGAGTGCCTGTTTTACAGGCGCGGGTCGTGCCGCAAAGAACACTTTTGGAATGGGCCGTGGAGGCCGCAGGGATCAAACACCACCGTAAACGAATGGTGGGATCGAAGATGCTTTCTGTGTGCCTATTCCAAAAGTTACTTGTTGATGTCCCGGTGCTGTTCCTCCACCCGGTACCCCTTCTGGCGGATGAATTCCGTAACGGCGTGGGCCACAGCCACCGAGCGGTGGCGGCCGCCGGTGCAGCCGATGGCGATGGTGAGGGAGGACTTGCCCTCCTCTACATATTGGGGAAGAAGGAACGCGAAGAGGTCCTCCAGGTGCCGGAGGAATTCGTGGGTCTGGCGGTAGCCGAAGAGGAAGGTCCGGACGGGCTCCTCCAGGCCGGTGCACTCCTTCAGCTCGGGGATGTAGTAGGGATTGGGCAGGAACCGGGCGTCGAAGACCAGGTCTGCGTCCCGGGGAATGCCGTGCTTGAACCCGAAGGAGGTCACGGAAATGGAGATGGACTCGCTGGGGGTGGCCATACCGAAGAGGCGGAGAAGCTCTCCCCGGAACTTGGACAGGGTCAGGCCGGTGGAGTTCAGCACGTGGGTGGCCCGGTGACGGACCGGCTCCAGGGCGATGCGTTCCATGTGGACGGCCTCGGTGAGACTGTAGCCCTGGCGGCAGAGGGGGTGGGAATGCCGGGTCTCCTTGTAGCGGTTGAGGATGGCCTCGTCGGAGGCCTCAATGTAGAGAAGCTGGTAGTCCAGGTCCATTTCCTTCAGGCTGTCCAGGGTCTGGAAGAGTTCGTCGAAGGTTTGGCCCCCCCGGATGTCGGTGACCAGAGCCACCCGGCTGTATTTGCCCGTACCGGCACCGGCCAGACAGATACCGGCGAAGCTGGGGATCAGGGCCACGGGGAGGTTGTCCACGCAGTAGAAGCCCAGGTCCTCCAGAAAGGCGGCGGCAGAGGACTTACCCGCCCCGGACATACCGGAGATGATGATAAATTCCATAGAGATTCCCCCTCAGTTGGATTACCCTATAGTATACCATAGAAAAATAGTATCCTGCAAGACTTGGCAAAATAAAAGCTTCATCGTGTGGGCCGAGGAAGGCATCGGCCCCTACAATGGGTTGTACGAAGAATTATGCCCGTAGGGGCGGATGCCCACATCCGCCCGCAACCTGGAGAGGAAGTAAGGCGCTGCGTAAGAAACGGACCGGTTCCGAAAAGAAAAAGTCAGAGGCAGGTGACCCGCCTCTGACTTTTTTCATCTCGAGCTGTTTTTGGGTGTTCCCGTCATGCCGTCCAGGACTTCCTCGGTGGCCTTGCCGATGCTCTTTCCGGCGTCCTCGGTCCCCTTCAGGAGGTCCTCCCCGGCCTTTTTCAGGTCGTCCTCGGTGTGCTCGGCCTTGCCGTCCTTTTGGAAGTCATCCACCCGCCCCTTGCTGTCGGCGTAATATCTGCCGTCATGGTCCTCCGGGGTGCCCCGGGCCAGGTCCTGCTGGCTCTGGGTGCCGTTCCACCGGTAGGCGGAGGTCCCGGCGTTTTCTGCTCCGCATCCGGCGGCAGACAGGGCCACGGCCAGGATGAGGGCAGCCGAGATCAAGGCTTTTCTCATTTCCAATCCCTCCCATTTTTGTTGGATCAGGGGCGCATTTCTGCGCTTGCATAGGTTGTCCGGGAAAAAGAATTTATATTCGGAGCAGAAAAATCCAAAAAACCCTTGCATTTTCATTCGCTTTGTGTCAAAGTCACAGAAGAAGGAACTTTACTTGCGGTATCATAAGGACAAGTTAAGAAACTTCAAGCGGCAAACAAACTGCCGCAGGAATCATAAATGACACTTGAAAGGAGATTTACTATGGAACTGAAGGGCAGCAAGACTGAAGCTAACCTGTGGGAAGCATTCGCAGGGGAAAGCCAGGCAAGAAACAAGTACACCTATTTTGCAGAGGTCGCACGCGAGGAAGGCTACGAGCAGATCGCAGCATTCTTTGAGGAGACCGCCGGCAACGAGAAGGAGCATGCAAAGCTCTGGTTCAAGGAACTCTCCGGCATCGGCAATACCGCCCAGAACCTGCTGGCAGCAGCAGAGGGCGAGCACGACGAGTGGACCGATATGTACAAGCGCATGGCAGAAGAGGCTCGCGAAGAGGGCTTCCACCGCATCGCTGATATGTTCCAGTTCGTGGGCCAGATCGAGAAGTCTCACTATGAGCGCTACCTGAAGCTGCTGGAGAACCTGGAGGCTGAGGAAGTCTTCAAGAAGCCCGCTGTCAAGGTCTGGTACTGCCGCAACTGCGGTCACCTGGAGTACGGCGACGAGGCTCCCGCAGAGTGCCCCGTCTGCGGTTATCCCCAGGCCTACTTCGAGATCAAGGCAGAGAACTACTAATCCTAGTTTCCATAAAAAAAGAAGCCGCTATGCGGCTTCTTTTTTTATGCTTGAGCTTGGAGCTGTTTGAATGACAGACGATAGGTTGGTCAGCCTGAGCAGTCATAAGCAGATTGTGAAAAAAGAACTTGCAAACATGGGATACTTATGGTATAATGCTCAAACACAAAAGAAATTTTGTAGAGAAACTACTAATACCGACCACGAGGAAACCCCGGAGAGTTGCAGCTCTCCGGGGTTTCTGTGCTTACTGGTCTTTACCGCGGCGATCAAGCCACTTGCAGATGTAATAGGAAACAATTCCTGCTACGACCGCCAGGACGAAACTACTAATACCTTCCACGGGGATTCACCTCCTTCCCGTTACAGGGACGGAGTCAAGACCAGCGAAATGAGCATAGCACACCCATGCAATGAAATCAAGTAGAGAGGAACAGATTAAAGACAAAGAGCGACAAAAGAGCTTGAACCCTCATTTCTGGGGGCTCAAGCTCTTTTGATCTTACATTACATGAAACGGATGATACGGTTCGTGTATGGGGGTCACACTCAGGCTGCTTTGTTCTTCTTGGCTTCCCGCTTCTTTTCCCATGCGTCCACGCACATGGTGCAGGCGGCGTCGCCGGTGATGTTGACGGTGGTACGGCCCATATCCAGGATACGGTCGATACCGGCCACCAGAGCGATGCCCTCCAGGGGCAGACCCACGGACTCCAGCACCATGGCCAGCATGATCATGCCTGCGCCGGGGACACCTGCGGTGCCGATGGAGGCCAGGGTGGCGGTGAGGATGATGGTCAGCTGCTGGGCGATGGTCAGGTCGATGCCGAAGATCTCAGCAATGAAGATGGCGCACACACCCTGATAGATGGCGGTGCCGTCCATGTTGATGGTGGCGCCCAGGGGCAGGACGAAGGAGGAGACCTCCTTGCGGGCACCCAGATGACGGGTGGCCTCCATGTTGAAGGGCAGGGTGCCCACGCTGGAGGCGGAGGAGAAGGCGAAGAGCATAGGCTCAGACATATAATGGAAGAAGCGGAAGGGGCTCAGACCGGCAAAGGCCTTCACGGACAGGGAGTAGGTGAAGATCATGTGCACGATGTAGGCGGTGTAAGCCACCAGGATGACCTTCAGCAGGGGGAGCAGCACGTCGGGGCCGTTGGTGGCCACCACGGGGGTGATCAGGGCGAAGACACCGATGGGGGAGAGCTTCAGGATGGAGCCCATGACGAAGAAGCTCACCTCAGCAAAGCTGTCCACGCACTTCTTTGCCATCTCACCCCGCTCCCCGGCCAGGATGATGCCAAAGCCGAAGAAAATGGCGATGACGATGACCTGGAGCATGTTGGCGTTGACCATGGGTGCGAAGAAGTTGGAGGGGAAGATATTGACGATGGTGTCCATCAGGCTGGGAGCCTCGGAGGCCTCATAGCTCAGGCCCTCGGTGGCGATGACATAGCCGCCGCCTACGTTCAGCAGGTTGGCGAAGACCAGGCCCAGGGTGACGGCAACGGCAGTGGTGCACAGGTAGAAGGCCACGGTCTTGACACCGATGGAGCCAACCTTGCGCACGTCCTGCAGGGAGACGATGCCCTGCATGATGGACAGCAGGACCACGGGGACGACCACCATCTTGATGAGGTTCAGATAAATGGTGCCGAAGGGCTTGATGTAGTCGGTTGCAATGTGGGGCGCGCCCTGGAAGGCAAGACCCGCAATGACGCCCAGGACCAGACCGATGGCGATCCAGGCAGTCAGGGAAAGCTTCTTTTTCTCTCCAGCCATAGGAGACCTCCTGATTCCTTGCTTTTCAGCAGTGATTTACAAACACTGTATTTTATCATGGAGAGGGCCACAAGAAAAGGCGGCAAAACGATGGTTTTGCCGCCTTTTTTCTGGGTTTTCGTTTGTTGGATTGCCGAAACTTGCAGGGAGCCCGTCGCAGGACCGTGAAAAGGGGTAGAATATGCAAGTTTTTGGCGAGGAAGGTGCAAGGTTTGGGGCCTTAGTACCCCAGGTTGTTCAGGGTGCGGGTGGAGATCAGCAGGGCCTGCTGACGGGTGGCGTTGGCATACTGGGTGGCCTGCTGGGCAGGGGTGGAGTTGTTGGGGGCGAAGCAGTTGTTCTCCACGCCGTTGATGATGCCGTGCTTGACCATGAAGTACACCGACTGATAGGCATAGTCCGAGATGAGGGCATCATCGGCGAACTTCCTGGGGGTCCAATAGTCCAGGGTGTACTGGCTGTCAGTGTTGATGGTGTAGTTGGGCCACTCGAACTTCTTGTATACGCGGGTGAGCATGGTGGCCATCTGCTCCCGGGTCAGCAGGGAGTCGGGCTTGTACTCGGTGGGGGTGATGCCGTTGACGATGCTGTAGTTGTAGGCTTTCAGGATATAAAGCCGCTCGGCGGAGTTGGAGATATCCGTGAAGGGGGCGTCCATGGCGATGATCATCCGGTTGCCCGACAGGGCCTCATAGAGTTTCACCGCCACGGCGGCAAACTCGCCCCGGGTGATGCGGCCGGTCATGTCCTTGCCCATGAGCACATCGGGGATCAGGTCGTTCTCGTAGGCCTCCTGGAGCTCCAGGTCAGCCCAGTCAGAGGAGTTGGCGATGGGGTCATACTCAATGACCATGCCCACATTGGAGAGGGTAAAGAAGTTCTCCTCTCCCCGGATGGTGTTTTCGTTGTTGATGTCGTTCCACTTCAGGGCACGGCTGCCGCTGACAGCGGGATTCTTCAGACGATAGATCTGGACGTAGGACTCATTGCCCTGGAAGTCATTGGGTTCGATGGAGTCCCAGTTGGAGTAGGAGAAGGCCTCGCCGTTGACCCACAGGAAGGAGGAGCCGGAGCGGTAGCCGCCCAGCCAGTACTGCTTTTTGGTGCCGTTCACCACCAGGCTCTCCACGAAGGACTGCTCCTCGGGGGAGGTGATGACCGCCAGATAGCCGCCCTTGCTCTCGGCGTAGACCTTGGCCTCCTGCCAGGTCATGCCCTGGTCCACCAGTTCGTAGCGGTGGTCGTTGAAGAGGCTGCCCTGGACATCCTCGTAGGCATCGTTGGGTTTTTCCGCATAGAACGCATTGGCGCCGGAGGTGGACATGGTTCCGGTGAGGATATAGTCATCCAGTTTGGCGTTCTGAATGTCCAGCGTAATGTAGGTAGAGGGCTTTTCGATCCATTCTCCGGCATCGAAATAATAGGAGCCGTTGGACCAGGTCACGTCCATGTAGAAGGAGCCCTCTTTGGCGTTGGTGTGGTTGGGGAGATTATAGAACTCAAAAATGGCTTTGACACCGTCCCCCTCCCGGTAGACGGTGAGGGTCACGCCGGTCTGGCCCTGGTGGGCGTAGTAATAACCCTCGTAGGTGCCCAGGATCTCGGTCATGGGGTCTTTGGCGGCAGAGGCCCCCACTACCATAAGCTGAAGGAGCATAACCAGGGACAGAAGCAGAGTGATTGCGCGTTTCATACAGGATGCCTCCTTGTTTCTCATTTGCCTTTATGATAGCACAGGGCAGCTGCGCTGTCACGGATTTTCCCGGGAAATCCTGCCGCTTCTCTGGTATAGAGACGGATTTTGTGATATACTACCTTATCTATACCTATTTACACACAGAACCAACAGGAGGACACCATGAGAAAACCTCTGCTTAAAAAGGTCATACTGACCGCCGCCGCCCTGGCTCTCAGCCTGGGCCTCACCGTCACCGGTGGGGCCGCAGCCGGCAGCGGCCTGTCAGGCCTGACGGTCCCGGTCACGCCTGACAATGCCGCTTCCATCTCTGTGCAGAAACAGAACGGGACCAACTACCTCTTCCTGCCCACCTCTGCCGACCTGACGGCCCTGACCCTGACCTTCCTCGGGGAGAGCCTGACGGTCACCGGCGATGCCGGGTCTGCCCAGGTCACCAGCGGCCAGAGCTTTGATCTGACCGCCCTCTTTCTCCAGGCACCCGCCGACGGAAGCTGGGACGTGACCCTCACCCAGGGAAATCAGACCCTGGCCCTCACCGTCATGCAGTCGGCCAATATCGGCTCGGTCTACCTCACCAGCGCCGATCCCGAGAAGGACCGGGAATGGGTGGAGCAGGACAAGGACAAGAATAAGGCCAAGGGCGAGATCCTCTGCCTCCGGGCTGACGGCTCCACCCTCTATGCCGGGGATTTAAAGCAGATCAAGGGCCGGGGCAATTCCACCTGGCTCTACCCCAAGAAGCCCTATCAGATCAAGCTGGATGAGAAGGTCGACCTGCTGGAGGCAGGGGAGGCCCCCGAGTCCACCTGGGTCCTGCTGGCCAACTACTGCGACCCCACCCTCATCCACAACACCGTGACCTTTGACCTGGCCCGGGAGATCGGCCTGGCCTTCACCCCCCACTGTGCCCCCGTGGACCTGTACTACGACGGGGAGTACCGGGGCAGCTACCTCCTCTGCGAAAAGACCGAGGTGGGCGAGGGTCGGGTGGATATCCACGACCTGGAGGGGGATATTGAAGATGCCAACCCCGACGTGGAGGACCTGGACGACTGTGAAACCACCCTGGGTACCACCCCCGGCGGAAATCCCTGCCAGTATGTCACCGGCATAGATGCCCCCAAGGACCTTTCCGGCGGGTACCTGCTGGAGATGGACTTCCGGGCCCGTGCCGTGGAGGAAAAGAGCTGGTTCTCTACCACGGCCGGGTGCTATCTGGTGAGCAAGAGCCCCGAATACCTCCCCCGGGAGGCCATGGAGTATATCAGCGAATTCTATCAGGCCTTTGAGGATGCCGTTATGAACGGGGGCACCCATCCCGAGACCGGCAAGGACTATTCCGAGTATGTGGACCTGGAGTCTCTGGCCAAAGTGTTCCTGATGCTGGAGCTGAGTCAGGACGGGGATGCCTTCCTGTCCTCCACCTATTTCTATAAGCCTGCCGACGAAGAGAAACTCTATGCCGGTCCCCTGTGGGACTTTGACTCGGCCTACGGCAGCTATTACAAGGATTTTGCCGTCACCGACGTGGTGGCGGGGACTACCACTCTGGGCAAGGCCCTCCAGTCCATCCCCTCCTTCCGGGAGGCCCTGCGGACCCAGTATCAGGAGTTCTACCCCGTGGCAGTCTCTGCCCGAGACCTGGCAGGAGAAGAGGGACAGCGCCTGTCCGCCAGCCAGGACTTGGACCACATCCTCT
>JAFVUT010000054.1 GCA_017502545.1 Ruminiclostridium sp. | reverse complement strand
GGAGGGTCTGTATGGAATTTTCTGAACTCTTTCCTGTCTTTTCCAAGCTCACCAAAGCCCAGCAGGACCGGCTGATGGCCGGGGTCAGCAAACGGACCGCCCCCAAGGGGACCCTTCTCCACAACGGAGAGGCCGACTGCCTGGGATTGGTCCTGGTGGCCGAAGGCCAGCTGCGGGCCTACCTCACCTCGGACGAGGGCCGGCAGATCACCCTCTACCGTCTTTTCCCCTGGGACCTGTGCCTCTTCTCGGCCTCCTGCTCCATGCGGAGCATCCAGTTCGACATTCAGCTGGAGGCGGAAAAGGACACGGAATTCTGGCTCATCCCCGCTGACCTGTACCAGGCCCTGTCGGAGGACTCCCTGGCCGTGGCCAACCACACCAACGAGATCCTCTCCGCCCGGTTCACCGAGGTCATGTGGCTCATGGAGCAGATCCTCTGGCGGCGGATGGACAAGCATCTGGCCGGGTTCCTCCTGGAGGAGATGGCCCTGGAGGACAGCCCCGTCCTGAAGATCACCCACGACCGCATCGCCGACCACCTGGGCACCGCCCGGGAGGTGGTCACCCGGATGCTCCGGTATCTGCAGAACGAGGGCATGGTGACCCTCTCCCGTGGGAGCATCACCATTGCAGAGGAAGAAAAACTGCAAGAACTGGCCTCCTAAAACTCCAAGATAAAAGCCTCCCTGTGATCGTGATCACAGGGAGGCTTTGCTGCGCCAGTCCACGCAATGGGACCAATTTTTATTTTTGCTTTTCATCAAAACTTTGCTTTACGACCTCTTCAATTTCCTTCATCGGCAACGCCTTATTGTATGGCAGATAGATCGCATTTTTCTTGATGGTAAATTCCCTCCATTGCGGCCGAACGGCTTCTAAAACAGCAGGGTCTACGTAAAGACTGACGTGCTTTTTGCAGGCCACGAAAGATATGGACCGCTTGTCCTGTTGGTACATGGGCATACTCCAGGCGATCCGTTCCGCCGCTTCCGGCGCGCAGCGCCGCAGAATACTTCTCAACTCCACGATATGGGCCCGTGCTTCGGGGCTCTGTAATTCGATGTATTCCTCTACGGTTTCAGGGGCTTTGCCGCAATAATGCCCCTGGTTGGTTCTTTTGAATTCTCTTCCGCATTTCGGGCATACCCACATACCAAACGTCCTCCGCAAACTCTGATTGATCCGTCTCTTTGTTTGCATCCTACCACACAAAAGAGCAGTATACAAGCACAGCAGGCAATCCCGCTGTGCTTGCAACATTTCTTACTTCATCAAATCTTCAATGGCCTCTTTGGGCATGACGCCCACGGCCTTGTTTGCCTCCTTGCCGTCCTTCATGACCACCAGGGTGGGGATGCTCATGATCCCGAACTGAGCGGCCAGAGCCTGCTCCTCATCCACGTTGACCTTGCCCACCTTCCACTCGGGGTGCTCCTCGGCGATCTGATCCACAATGGGGGAAACCATCCGGCAGGGGCCGCACCAGCTTGCCCAGAAGTCCAGCAGGACGGGGACTTCACTGTTGAGAACTTCCTCCTGGAAGTTGTTCAGGTTGATCTGCTTGCTGTTCATAGGTCATCCTCCTTTATCAAACGCATTCTTTTGCTTTCACTTTACAAATCAGGGTGGTCATGGTGCCCATAGGGCAGTACACGCACCAACTGCGGGGCTTGAACAGGACCATGGTCACCAGCCCCAGGATGGTGGAGGTGAGCATCACGCTGTAGAAGCCGAAGGCGAACTGGGCCACACCCTCAGAGAACAGGGTCCCGTGATAGGCCCAGTGCCAGGGGACCTGGAAGGTCCACAGGATGGTCACCACTTCCTGAAGGTCCCGGGCTCCGGCAAAGACCAGACCGGTGTTCCACAGCATCAGCAGGAACATGGCCAGGAAAAAGACCAGAAAACCGTACCGGAACGCCTTGGACACCATCCATCGGGGCATATCCCGCTTCCGGGAGAGGCCGAACCGTCCCCCCAGCAGGGCCAGGAGCTGGCCCCGGTCACAGTACCGGTGGCAGTAGCCCTTGTTCCCCGTCACCAGGGCGATGATCAGGGGGGTGCAGAAGAAGATCAGCCCCAGCCAGGCGAAGAGAATATTGAGAAAGCCCAGGGTCAGGTAGACCAGAGAGACGATCCACAGATAGTCATACCACTTTTTCTGCTGTTTCATCGGTCCACCTCCTGAATCTCTATGATGCTGGCCGGGCACTCCTTGGCGCATTTTTTGCAGCCGATGCACAAGGCCTCGTCCACCAGGGCGTACAGCCCTTTGTAAATGGAGATGGCCTCCCTGGGGCACACCTTCCTGCAGCAGCCGCAGGAGGCGCACAGGTCCCGGTCCACCCGGGCCAGCCGCTTTTTCTTCTTTCCTTCTGCCATGGGGCTCCCTCCTTGTTTCTTTGGCTTCAGTATACCACAGATCTCGAGTCCTTCCGTGATAATATCACCCCGAAAAAAGCCCAGCCCCGGCCAGGTGCTGCCGGGGCTGGGAATCTTGAGCCGGTTTCAATTGGTCGTAGTAGAGTTCAGTGTTTGGATTAACCCAGCACGTGGGGGTACAGCAGGAAGAAGGAGACGAAGCCAATGACCAGGTTGCAAACGCCGGCCAGCTTGCTCAGCTTGGGGCTCTCGGTGTACCAGCCGAAGATCAGGGTGATGAGCAGGATGTCGATGACGATGCAGTCGATACCCAGGGGCCAGATCAGGCCGTCCGCAAAGGCGCGGATGGTGAACAGGACCACCAGGATCAGAGCGCAGAAGAAGAAGTGTGCCATGACCTTCTTGTCGCCGCCCTTCAGGAAGAAGAGACCAACCAGGATCCAGAACAGGCCGAAGAAGCCGAACACGGTGCCCAGATACTTGCTGTGGTCGCCGCCCACGCTGAACAGGAACATGCTGACAGAGGTGTACAGCTGGCAGACACCACCGAAGATGATGGCGATGTAGCCCAGGGTGCGGGTGAGTTTTGCATGGTCAGCGCCCTTGACGCCGACACCGACCTGTTCCAGGCCGAAGCAGATAACGGTAGCAAACAGGCCAAAAACGCCAATTGCCTCAGGATTTACAGGGAGCATAATGTCCTCCTTAGAAAATAGTGATGGTAATGACGATGAAACCGGAAATCCAGGTACCCGCCCGACAAAGTTGTCGTTTTTTCGTGAACCTGGGCATCAATTGTTCCACACATTACCCGAATCCTACAAAAAAGGCAATCTATTGACAATATGATAAAAGTAAAGAAAGATTGTTTCACATCCGAAACAGAAACCTTGCAAATCCCGGCGAAAAATATTGAAAAAAGTCGGTTTGTGAAGGAATTCTTTCCTGTCAAAAGCAGGAATGGGAGGTTTGTGCCCGCCTGCAGAAAAACGCCGTTCTTCCCGGCATCCCGCACCCCTTGCCTCTCCCTCCGGGAGAGGTGGATTTGGGCATCGGCCCAAAGACGGAGAGGGCAAATCTGGTGCGATATGGCAGAATCGGCAGAGATTCGCCCTCTCAGTCATGGCTGCGCCATGCCAGCTCCCCCAGAGGGGGAGCCAAGCCCGCCCCTGACAAAAAAGGCAAAAAAAGCCGGGCGGTCATGGTCAACCGTCCGGAAAACAACAAATTAAGGTAAGCATTTCTCCGGGTCCAGGGGCTCGTTCTGCCAGCGGACCTCGAAGTGCAGGTGGGGGCCGGTGGACCGGCCGGTGGAGCCCATGAGGGCGATCTTCTCCCCCTGCTTCACGGTGTCCCCTTCCTCTGCCAGGATCTGGGAGCAGTGGGCGTAATAGGTGGTGAACCCGTTGCCGTGGTCCAGGATGAGGAGGTTTCCATAGGTCCCCTTGGCCCCCGCCCAGGTGACCGTCCCTCCGGCAGAGGCCAGGATCTCCGTCCCCGTGGTGTTGGCGATGTCCAGCCCCCGGTGGAAGCTGGTGGAGCCGAAGATGGTCCGGTAGCCAAAGGGGGAGGTGATCTGACCGGTGGTGGGCCAGAGGAACCGTCCCCGGGCGGCCTCCACGCCCTGGGCAGTACCCACCGCCACCACCTGGGGCACAGGCTCTGTCAGGACCTCTCCGGCAAGGTTCTCCCGCCCGGTCTCCACCCCGCACCGGCGGGTGACCCGGTCGGTCCGTTCCTCCCGACCCTCCGTCCCCTCCCGGACGGTCTTTCGCTCGTTCAGCAGGAGGGCGGGGTCTGCCTGCTCCCGGGTGGGAGCGGGGATGGCCTGGGTGTAGGTGACCTCCTCCACCGTCTCCACCGTCAGGAGGGGGACCTCCTCCTCTTCCGTGGGGAGCATCAGGGCTCCGGCCAGGGTCTCGGCATCGTAGAGGTCGGCCTCCGCCGGCAGGTAGTCCAGGTTGATCCCGATCTCCCCGCAGAGGGTCACCGAGGTGGTGTTTTGGTTGGAGTATCCCTCCTTCACCAGGTCCAGGGCGGTCTCCACCTCTTCTTTGGTGGCGCAGGCCCCGGCGGCCACCCCATCCACCGTCAGGACCCACACCTCCCGGACCTGATCCACGGTCTCCATGAGGCTGGCGGACAGCTCCTCCGGGGTTTGGACACTTCCCCTGGGGGCAATGGCCAGCTCCATTTGGGCCTCCTGAGGGTATTCATACTGGGTGTGTAAGATCTGGGAGACCTGCTCCTCCACCCGGTCCACCGCCTGGGTGTAGGCCAGCTCCCCCTGGACGTAGGCCAGGGGCGGGTCCCCCTGGCTGGAGACCGCATAGCAGAGGGTGCAGGTGGAGGCGGCCACGGCCCCCAGAAGGGAAAGGCCCGTGAGCCCCGCCAGGGCGGCGGCCAGAAGGGGCTTTTTCCTCAAAGCCCTCCGATGGGGCGGGCGCTGGTATTCCTCCTCCAGATCAGCCAGCTGGCAGAAGAACTCCTCCGGCCCGGTGAGGTCCTCCATGGGATATGGTCGGTTGGGATGGTGCAAGGGGATCCGCTCCTTTCTGTGGGTTCAAAACAGTTACAAACCAGTTACAGGAAGATGATACCCGCACCCCGCGGGAACCGTCAAGGGGTCAGTTTTGGGGCATTTTGCCGCCTTTGGCCCCATCGGGAAGAAGGGGGGCGAACCCCTCAAAAATTTTCCTTTCCTAGCCCTTTACAGAGGGTATTGGGCAAGCTATAATATACCCACTGTTAAAGAATTCCCAAGGAGTGGAACCCATGAATGTGATGTTCTCTCAGGCGCTCTCCCAGCTGCGCCACGAGAAAGGGATCAGCCAGCGTCAGGCCGCCCAGGAGCTGGGCATCTCCCAGGCCCTGCTGTCCCATTACGAAAACGGCATCCGGGAGCCCGGTCTGGCCTTCGTGGCCAAGGTCTGCGACTACTATCAGGTGTCCGCCGACTACCTGCTGGGCCGCACCCCCGACCGGACCTGTCCCGACGGCACCGTGGGCTGCAGCCGCCACGACTCCGCCCTCCTCATGCGCACCGCCGATGCCCTGAGCCAGGCCTGCGTGGAGCTCTGCCGGGAGGAGCCCGAGCTG
>JAFVUT010000053.1 GCA_017502545.1 Ruminiclostridium sp. | reverse complement strand
TTAAATGCACAAAAAACGCCCCATTTTTCGGGGCGCTTTGGATGATACGGTATTTATGTTTTTTATATCCGCGCGCTAAATGACAAGCTTGTATGTTCCGTCCACCTGTATACCCCCATCCTTTGCGGCCGCAAGCAGGCTCTGCTCCTGCTCAGCTTCCGCCCGGAAGGCCATGCCGCAGCCCGCGGTTATCTCACGGGGCACAGGTATCAGCCGCCCGGGCAGGCCCTTTTCGGCGCAGAGGGCCTCCATTGCCATGGCGGCGGAGGTGGTGTGGAAGGTTATCACAAGGTACAGCCGCTTTTCTCTCATCGGGCGATCTCCCTTACGGCATATATGGCGGCGTCCACCTCGTCCTGGGTATTGAAGCACCCAAAGCTGAAGCGCACTGCCCCCTGTTCCTTTGTGCCCAGAGCCATGTGCATCCTGGGGGCAGAATGTGATAGACGGTGCCGTAGGTGGGGTCGATCATACCGGCGATGCCGCCGCCAAAGATGGCAGTCGCCCCGGTGAGTTCATGCTCGGTGCCGATCAGACTGTAGGCATAGGCCACCGCGCAAAGGGTCAGGATGGCCAGGACGCACTCCAGGAGCATACCGCCAAAGGCAATGGGCTTGGCATCCTTTTCCTTGTTCAGCTGCTTGGAGGTGGTGCCCGAGGAGACCAGGGAGTGGAAGCCCGAGATGGCGCCGCAGGCAATGGTGGTAAACAGCACCGGGAAAACGGGGGTGGGGTTGCCCGGGGTGTTCAGGAAGGGCAGGGTGTCCATGGAGGGGCGGGCCATCACCACGGCCAGCACAGCCAGGGCCAGCATGGCATAGAGCAGGAAGGAACTCAGGTAGTCCCGGGGCTGAAGGAGGATCCACACGGGAGCCACCGAGGCCACGATGATGTAGGCACCCACGATGAACATCCAGGTGTTTGCGGTAAGATAAATGGGGTGGAAGTTGATGCCTACGGCGATGACAGCCGCAATGGCCAGGATGCCGATGACCGAGGCGATGCCCATGGGCATATTCCGCCGGTACACCAGGAAGCCGAAGATCACGGCCACTACGATGAAGAGCAGGGAGACCATGGCCACCTGGGCGTTGCTGGCAGAGGCCGCCTTGTCAATGACTCCATTGGCATCCACCGTGGCTCCGAAGGTCCCGGCCACAATGGAGGAGAAGGCCGCCACCACCAGAATGAGGGTCAGGTAGGCGAAGATGATGAAGAGCCGCTTGGCCCGACGGGACATATTGGCGGAGATGATCTCGCCGATGGACTTGCCTCCATGACGGATGGAGGCGATCAGGGCGCCAAAGTCGTGGACACCGCCGAAGAAGATGCCGCCGATCACGATCCACAGGGCGCAGGCCCCCCAGCCGAAGCCGAAGGTAATGGCGCTGATGGGACCGGTGATGGGACCGGCACCGGCGATGGAGGAGAAGTGGTGGCCCAAAAGGACCGGCGCCTTGGCAGGGACGTAGTCCATGCCGTCGTACATGGTGTGGGCGGGGGTGGGCTGTTCGTCTTCTCCCACGCCCCATTTTTTGCACAGCCAGCGGCCGTAAAACACATAGCCCCACAGCAGCAGGGCTGAGCAAATGATGAGCAGGACCAGACCGTTCATTTGCGGGCCCCTCCTTTCTTACCAAAGTTCTGTTCCAGGAGTTTTCCGGTGTCCCGTCCGGCGGGATTGGAGAAAACCTGCTGGGTGGATACCTCCATGGCGGCAATGCGGTACTCCATCCAGCCATGGAAAGCGAAGCGGAAATATTTTCGCATCCGGGTCTTTTTCAAAAGATTCTTGGCCTCGTCGTCCATGGTGTCCGCCAGGATGACCAGGGTAATGAAGGAGGACATATGCTCCTTGTGGGGGCGGACCCGGGCCTTGCCCAGTTCCATAGACCGGTGGATGTACTTCTGCAGGGTGGGGGCATCCAGATGGTCCGCCAGGCAGAAGTACAGGTAGTCGTAGTTCTCCACGGCGCTGAGAACGTGTTTCCTGCTGATGAGGTAGTTCTCATCCCGCAGGAAATAGGTGGCCGTGGCGGGGAATACCCCGCCGCCATCCTTCCCCTCCCGGGCGATGTTGTACTGATGGGCGTAGATTGCGCCGAGGGTTTCCAGATGATCTTGTTTTGTTTGGGTCATAGGCATATCCGGTTTCTGTGGAGGCGGTCATCTGCCGCCCGGGAATGATGTCGTTGGCCGCAGGGATTGGTCGGGACCAGTCCCTGGGTGGCGTGTACGCTGTGTTGGTTATCATGATACAGGGGCTGCTGCGATATTGCAACAGCCCCTGTACATTTTTTATTCAGCGGGAGTCTCGTTCTTCTTATAGGCGATGCCCCAGGCGATCATGCCGATGCCCTGGACCATCACGTTGAAGCAGATGATGTAGCCCACGGAGATCATGGTCATGATGGGGTGCAGGAAGGCGAAGATGCCGCCCAGGATGCCCAGCACGCCGCAGAGGATGTTCAGGACAGCCATGCCCTTGGAGGTCTTCCAGGTGTTGATGCCGGCCACCAGGATGCAAACGCCGCAGGCCAGAACGGACAGGCCGGCGAAGTACGCCATCATCATGTCGTTCAGGAAGCGCAGCCAGAGGTTGCACAGCATGATGAGGCCGAAGAGGGCCACCAGACCGCCCAGGACACCCTGCCAGGTCTCCTTCTTCTTCTGAAAGGCCCCGATGACCAGGGTCAGGCCGTTGAACAGGTACAGGGCACCCAGGATCCAGCCCAGGCTCAGGAAGATCCGCAGGGGGACGCAGAAGCCGTAAGCACCCAGCAGCAGGGTGCACACGCCGGTGATGATTGACAATGCTTTCATAAATATTCTCTTTCCTCTCAGTGTTTGATGGTTGTTATTCCGCCAGCAGATTCATAAAGATCTGGGCGATCTGGGCACGGGTGGCAGTGCCCTGGGGAGCCAGGGTGTCCTCGCTCTTGCCGTTGATGATGCCTGCCTCCAGAGCCCGGACCACGAAGTCCATGGCCCAGCCGGAGATCTCATCGGCATCCTGATACTGGCTCAGGTCCACAGTCTTGGAGGGCAGCTCCAGACCCTTCCAGTCGGCATAGCGGCAGATGAAGGTCACAAGCTGTTCCCGGGTGACGGGGGCGGTGGCCGTCATCAGTTCGGTGATCCCGGTATCTGCAAACTGGATGGTCCGGCCCTTGTCGTTGATGATCTTGGTGACGTTACCCTCTGCCGCCATCGCCGGGACGGCCAGACCGGTGAGCATCACGGCGGACAGACCCATAGCCAGCACTTTCTTCACTTTTCGTGATAAACCATATCTTGGATTTAAGGTTCCACAAGATCAAAGACAGCCGCTTCCATGGTGGAGAACTGGTTCAGGTTCGCCATGAAGAGATCCAGCAGCTCGGTGTTGCCCTCCACCTGAATGGCTTCGGGTGCGGCATCCAACTTGTTCTGGAGGATCAGGAACAGGGCGTTTTTGGGGCAGGTGATGCTCACATCCGGTGCCTCACCCAGGGTATTCTCGTAGACCAGGACCACGCCGTGCCTGATGCGGAGCATATACTCCTCCCGGACATCGGGGAGGGTCACATTCATCACAAAATCCTTGTCTGCCATGGCCTCCTTGTCCAGAAGAATGGCCATGTAGTCAAAGAGCATGGATGCAGTCATCTGCTTCTGAACGGAACCGTCGTTCTCGGTCTGGTCCACAGAGGCGGCCAGGTTGCCCTCTCTCAGCTCCCGGGCAGCCCCCAGATAGGCGTTGCGCCAGGTGCCGGACTCGGCCTGATAGCCCAGCTGCTCCAGGGCATCGGCACACAGGAGACGAGCGGCCTCATTGGCGGGGTCGGCATAGACCAGCACATTGGTGATCTCGGCCACCCACTGGTACTCGCCCCGGTCAAAGTCGGCCTTGGCCATGCGGAGGACTTCGTCGGTGTCCCCCAGGTATTCCACCCACTTCTTTGCGCTCTCGGTGGGCTCCAGGGGGTTCAGGTTCACGGGGTTGGCATCATACCAGCCCATGTATTTCTGATAGACGGCCTTGGCGTTGTGGGCCACGGTGCCGTAGTACTGGCGGGTATACCAGACCTTGGCCAGCTCATCGGGCAGCCGGATCATGTTGGAGATCTCATCGGAGGTGTAGCCCTGGTTGATGTAGGTGAGGGTCTGGTCGTTGATGAATTTATAGACGGAGGCGGTGTTGGTCATGTACTCCACCACAGTGTCGTTCCCCCAGTGGGGCCAGTTGTGGGCCTGGAAGGCGACCTCCGCCTCCCCGCCATAGAGGGTGATGGCTTCCGTGATGTACTTGGCCCAGGCGGCGCCGTCACGGACCTGGGCACCCCGGAGGGTGTACAGGTTGTGGAGGGTGCCGGTGCAGTTCTCCGCCATCCAAAGGGCTTTGAACTGGGGCAGCCAGGTGTTCATCTCGGCGGGAGCTTCGGTGCCGGGAGTCATCTGGAACTGGAGCTCCACCCCGTCAATGACCAGGGTCTCCCCGGTCCGGGTGATCTCATAGGTGGGGCTCAGGTAGGTGACGAGGCCGGTGGACTGGCCCATGCCGATGCCCATGGCCAGCTTGCCCAGGACCCCGGGCTCCAGCAGGACACCGTACTGGTAGTTGGCCCGGCGGCCCATGGCCTTGCCGGCATAGATGTTTTCAGCCACGACGTGTTCTTCAAAGTCCTGGGGGACGATGATGGGGATCTTGCCGCTGGCCAGCTGCTGGTCCATGGGAAGGCTGCTGTCAGCCGCCTCTTCTGCGGTCATGATGCCGCCGATGCCGCCGAAGTGGTCCACATGGGAGTGGGAGATGATGACCGCTTTCACAGGCCGCTGCCCCAGGTTTTTCTCTACCAGCTCCATGGCGGCCTGGGTGCATTCCTTGGTCATGAGGGGGTCAAAGATGATCCAGCCGGTGTCTCCTTCGATCAGGGTCAGGTTGGCCATGTCATAGCCCCGGACCTGATAGATGCCCTCCACCACTTCAAAGAGGCCGTAGGCGTGGTTGTTCCGGGTGTTCTCCCAGAGGCTGGGGTTCACGGAGGAGGGGGCCTCCTCGTAGTCCTCCAGAAAGCTGTAGGCCGCCTGGATCCAGGTCACATTGCCCTCGGCATCCCGGATCTCCAGAGATTCGGGGGCATCGATGAGGCCACGGGTGGCGTTCTCATATTCGCTGGTGTCTGCAAAGTCCAGCAGATCATAGACGGCGGAGTTGATCTCTGCCGTGTACTGGGTGGCCTCCTTCCGCTCAGGGGTGAGGCCCAGTTCTTCTGTCAGGTTGGTCTCTTCCGCCTCTGCCGGTTCCCCGGGAGCACATCCGGCCAACAGAGAGAGGGAGAGAGCTGCCGCCATCAATAAGGCGACGTAGCGTTTCATGGTTCATACCTCCTTATCTTATAAAGGAAGCACGGTAGGTGTCTTCCATGCATTTTCCAGAACGGCATCGTCCGGCAGATAGATCCGCATGACCAGGTGGAACAGGTCGCCGTTCACCGGCAGCCAGTTGGACCGCCGGTCCTCTTCCGGGGCCTCCTGCTGGATGAGGATATCCAGGGAGCCGTCCTCGTTGTAGGTCACTTCGCTTCTGTCGTTGATGCAGTAGCGGTCCAGGGGATTGTCGATGAGGAGGTTGGTGGCGCTGTCATAGGCGGTCACCGACCAGAAGCCGAACTCCTTCACCGGGGGCAGACCGCCCTGGTCAAAGTGGAGGACGTACCGGTTGGCTCCGTGGAGCCGACCGCCCCGGGCATCCAGGTCGGTCTTGGGGTAGACCGCGATGGAGACCGGGTTGGCCCCGAAGCCCACCAGGGCGATGACAGCCCGGTAGAAGTAGGCGGTGCCGAACTCGGCGATGGGTTTTCCGAAGTAGAGCCAGCCGCCGCTCTGGACCAGGTAGGATGCTGCCCGGGCCAGGCTCTTGTCCACGTCCATGAGGCCGGCCTTGACCATCATCCAGAGCTGTTCTGCCTGGTCGCCAAAGAGACCGGGGTCAAAGGTGAGGCCGGGGCCTACGCCGATCTGTGCCAGCTTCTCCAGAACAGGCGCATCCTCGGGAGCGGGAGGATTTTTTGCCATGAGCCGGTTGGCGTGGGTGAAGTACTCTTCCAGGGACATGCCCATCACCCGGCGGACGGGAACGAATTCCTTGGCCGGGTCAAAGGTGCCGTCGGGACGGATCCCCTGGGTGCCATTCTGATACCGGGTCAGGGTACAGGCATCCATCCCGGCCTGGATGGCACCGACCTGGTCCATGTCGTTGGGATCGCCGCAAAGGGTGCGGATCAGGACCCAGACCATGGGGGTGGGGGACTTGACCTCTTCCATCCCCTGGGGGGCCTGGCCGGTAAAGTCGGGGCCGGTGAAGAGGAACTGCTGGCTGTCGTTCCGGAGCTGGGCGGTGTCCAGCACGGCGATGCAGTTGGTCCAGCCGTCCAGGACCTCCACCGTGCAGAAACGGTCAGTCCTGGGCAGGGTGAGGACCACGCTGTCCAGGGACAGGTCCAGGAAGGCCTGGGAGTAGATGGTGTCCACGTTGGGGGTCACCACATCGGTAAAGGAGGCATCGGCCAGAGCCAGCGCGTGAAAGAGCTGGTTCACCGGGGCCTGAAGATCGGTGGCTTTCACCGTGTTGGTGGACTTGGTCATGGTGGCATCCATGACCATGAGGGGCAGGGTGAAGACCAGGCCCTCTTCCAGTTGTTCCATCCAATTCTTTTCCATATTGATTTCCTCCGAAGCGTTTTTTCGGATAGTATTCCTATCTATATCATAGCACGAAAGCCACGGGTTTTGTAGTCTTGCGTAAAATTGGCCATTTTTGCACCAAATTAGCTCGCTGGGCCGGTTTTTCCATGGTATAATTACAATGAAAAAATGTGACCCGAGGTGATCTCTTTGACCGTTGCCATCTGTGATGACGATCTTCTGTGCCGGGAGCAGATCCTGGCCTGGGCCAGAGAATATATCCAACAGAGTCCCGACCCTGATTCCGGTGTCTGTGGTTTCTCTGCCTCCGAGGAATTGCTGGAAGCCGTAGAAGGGGGCAGACACTTTGACGTCTGCATCCTGGACATCGTCATGCCCGGCATGGACGGCATCCGCCTTGGTGTCCGCCTGCGGCAGCTGGGCTATGAGGGCCGGATCCTCTATCTGACCTCCAGCCGGGACTATGCCATTGATTCCTTCCGGGCAAAACCCTTTAACTATATCCTGAAGCCGGTGGAGAAAGCTGCCTTTCTCTCTGCACTGGAGGAAGCGCGAGCCTCCCTGCCCCCCAGAGGGGAGAAGAGCATTCTGGTCCGTACCCAGGAGGCCAGTGTGAAGGTAGACCTGAGCACCATTCTCTACGCTGAGCGCAGCAACCGAACCGTCCGGTATTACCTGATGGGGGGAACCCTGGTGGAGAGCATTCAGATCCGTTCCTCTTTCACCGAAGCCATCCAGCCCCTGCTGGCGGATGAACGCTTCGTCCTCTGTGGGGCCAGCATGGCGGCCAATCTCCACCATGTCATCGCCATTGAAGCAGAGGCCCTGCTCTTTCGGGATTCCCAGCGGGCCTATCTGGGGAAAAAGCTCTGCCGGGAGATCCGTTCGGTCTGGTTCGATTATCATTTTGATGGGGAGGGAAGCCTATGACCATCCTGCGAGAAGTATCCACCATGTGGGCCTCCTGCTTTAGTTTTGTGATGTTCCTCATCCTGTTCGAGTCTCGTCTGCCCATGCGGCGGACGGTATTCCTCAGCCTGTTCATCATGGGGCCCCTGCTGGCTGCCAACTTTATCCTCCTCTTCCTGCTGGGACCGGAGACGATGAGCACCCTGCTCCTGCTCACCTGCAGTCTGCCCAGCCTGGTGTTTTTCTGGTTTCTGGCCAGGCATCGGGACGGACGGTTCTTTTTCACCTTCTGTATGTCCGACACCTTGATGCTGCTGGTCATACACAGTACGTCGATCCTGGATTTCTTCCTGGGTGACACCTATATCCTTATGTTCGTGCTCCGGCTGGTTCTCTGTCCGCTGCTGGCCTGGGTGGCCTGGCGCTGGTTCCGCCCGGAATATCTGAAGATCCAGAATCAGGTCACCACGGGCTGGTATATCTTCACTGCCATCGCCCTGGTTTTCTATGTGGTCCTCTCCCTGTCTATCAGCGTTCCCACCATGGTCACCCAGCGTCTGGATCAGCTTCCTGCCCATGTCCTGCTTCTTGTTCTGATGCCCGCCATCTACCTGCACATCTTCACCACATTGGGCCACCAGCAGAAACTCCATGAGATGACCCAGCAGGAGAACATCCTGAAACTTCAGGTGGCAGGGACCACTGCCCGGATGGAGGAGCTGGCTGCCGCCGATGAACAGTTCCGGGTGGAGCGCCACGACTTCCGCCACAAGATGCAGGCCATTGCAGACATGGCTGCCCGGCAGGAGTATGACAAGCTCCGGGATCTGGCCCTGACCTATCGGGACAGCATCCAGGAGGCCCAGGTCCGGCGGTACTGTGCCGACCCCGTGGTGGATGCCGTCCTGTCCAACTATCTGCAGAAGGCAGAACGGAAGGGGATCCGGGTAGAGACGGCTCTGTCCTTTCCAAGTCCCATTCCTGTCCCGGTGGCTGAGCTGGCTACCGTCTTTGCCAACGCCCTGGAAAACGCCATCCACGCCTGTGAAAAGCTGCCTCGGGAGAAGAGATGGATCCAGATCAAAGCCCTGACTGTCCCCCGGTTCATGATCCAGATCAGCAACAGCTATGACGGCGGGGTGGTCTTTGATCAGGAGGGTATCCCGGTGAGCAGGGATACCGATCACGGCTTTGGCACCCGATCCATCGTGACCTTCTGCCAAAAGAATCAGGGCTTTTACGAGTTCAAGACCACGGATGATATCTTCCGACTTCGCCTCTCTTTCTAAAATCTGAAAAGCGAGGACGCTTCGGCGTCCTCGCTTTTTTTCGAATGGGAAAGAAATAGAGACAGGCCGCAGGGGAATAGAGTAGGGGCAGGAGGTGCTGCCTATGATCTCAGCCAGTCTTCTGCTGCTCCATGCCCTGTGCCTGCCTCTGCGGGTGGGGAACCCCGGCTCCTTTCCCCGGCCCCTCCGGGCGGAGGAGGAACGGGAATGCCTGGAGCGGCTGGCACAGGGAGACCTGGAGGCCAGGAACAAACTCATTGAGCACAATCTGCGCCTGGTCTCCCATATTCTGAAGAAATACTACGTCCAGCCCAGCGACCAGGACGACCTGATCTCCATCGGGACCATTGGCCTCATCAAGGGGATCACCACCTTCAAGCCGGATAAAAAAGTGCGGCTGGCCACCTACGCCAGCCGATGCGTGGAGAATGCTATCCTCTCACAGATGCGTTTATGGTTCCGAATCAATCCCCCCAGAGCAAAAAAGAACACAAATG
>JAFVUT010000052.1 GCA_017502545.1 Ruminiclostridium sp. | reverse complement strand
CTCCCTTCGTCACCTCCGGCGTTCGTATCGGCGTTCCCGCTGCTACCAGCCGCGGCCTGAAGGAAGAGGACATGGAGCTGCTGGGCAAGCTGATCTGGAAGACCGCTACCGAGTTCGAGACCGCTCAGGAAGAGATCATCGCTGGTGTCAAGTCCATCACCGATAAGTATCCCATGTACGAATAATCGTTTCTCAGGAACGTATGAAAAGACCCGCCGGACGGCGGGTCTTTTTTACACGTTTTTGATCTTCACATCGTATTCTTTCTCGATGCTGTCCTTCAGCTCGGCCAGCTCCATGTAGTAGCTCTCACAGCCCAGGTGGGAGGTGTCCAGAATGTGAACGCCCTTTTCCAGGGCCTCCTTGGCCTTTCCGTCCTTCTCACCTGAGATATCGTACACACAGATGCCGATGTCGATCTTTGCCATAGTCAGCCCTCCTTTTTCTCTATCATAGCATCCCGATCTCCCGGGAGCAAGCCCCCAAATTGGGACAGCGGAATAACTTTCTCTTTACGGAACCGGCCCAAACTGGTAAAATATAAGGTAACGATTTTGTTTTGGAAAGGGGGATGGCTATGTACCGTCCGCTGGCAGATGAGATCCGCCCCAAGACCATTGACGAGGTGGTGGGACAGCGGCATATCCTGGGAGAGAACGGCGTCCTGCGCCGGGTCATCCAGGGGGGGACCATCCCCAACATGATCTTCTACGGCCCCTCGGGCACGGGAAAGACCACCGTGGCGGAGATCGCCGCCGCCCGGATCGGCCGGCCCTTCTATCGGCTCAACGCCACCACCGCCTCATTGGCGGATGTGAAGGCGGTTATGGCCGACGTGGGGACCCTGCTGGCCCCCGAGGGTGTGGTCCTCTACCTGGATGAGATCCAGTACTTTAACAAAAAGCAGCAGCAGTCTCTGCTGGAATTCATGGAGAACGGCAAGCTGACCCTCATTGCCTCCACCACGGAGAACCCCTATTTCTATGTGTTCAACGCCGTCCTCAGCCGGTCCACGGTCTTTGAGTTCAAGCCGGTTTCTCCCGAGGAAGTTCTGCCCATGGTCCTGCGGGGCATCCGGCGGATGGGAGAACGGCAGGGGGTGACCGTCACCTGGGAGGACGGGGTGCCCGAACAGGTGGCCCGGGCCTGCGGGGGAGATGTGCGCAAATCCCTCAACGCCGTGGAGGCCCTCTTCGCCGCCCACGCCCTGGACCTGGAGGACATCCGCCTGACCCTGGAAGAGACCGGGATGGTGGCCCAGCGGTCGGCCATGCGGTACGACCGGGACGGGGACAGCCACTACGACATCCTGTCTGCCTTTCAGAAGTCCATCCGGGGGTCCGACCCGGACGCCGCCATCCACTACCTGGCCCGGCTCCTGGAGGCGGGAGATCTGATCTCCCCCTGTCGGCGGCTCATGGTCATCGCCAGCGAGGACATCGGTCTGGCCCATCCTCAGGCGGTGTCGGTGGTGAAGGGCTGCGTGGACAGCGCCAATATGCTGGGCCTTCCCGAGGCCCGGATCCCTCTGGCCCAGGCGGTCATCTACCTGGCCACCCTCCCCAAGTCCAACGCCGCCATCTGCGCCATTGACGAGGCCATGGCCGATGTCCGGGCGGGGAAGACCGGGGACATCCCTGCCAACCTGCGGGATGCCCACTACGGGGGAGCTGCCAAGCTGGGGCACGGCCTGGACTATAAGTACGCCCACAGTTATCCCAACCACTATGTGAAGCAGCAGTACCTCCCCGATGCCCTGAAGGACCGGGTCTACTACCACTACGGGGAGAACAAGACCGAGCAGGCCGCCAAGCGGTACTGGGACGCCATCAAGGGTCAGGAATAAGGCCCCCTCCGGGAGGGGGCTGTCAGCGAAGCTGACTGGGGGAGCATGCGTGCCCTGCAGGGTTAAACTCCCTCCGTCTCGCCTGCGGCGAGCCACCTCCCTCGGGGAGGGAGGCTAAGGCGGATGGTTTAAGGGTCCGTTGTGACTGTGACATAGTCCCAGGACTCCAGTTGCCCCTCTGTGATAAAATAGGAAAAGGAAAGGGGTTCTTTTGCCGGCGGTAAGATCTCCGTCACCTGGAGTTTCACCTTCCGCTTCCTTCCCTGAATTGACTTGATATAGACGGCCACATGGTCCCCCGGGTGAAGCCCCCGGGTCTGATCGGCCAGTCCGGTGAGATTGGGGGTCAGCTCAATGAAGGAGCCGTAGGGCTGGATGTTCCGGACGATGCCCGTGACGGTCATCCCGGGGGAGAAGGCTCTGGTGTTTTCCTCCCAAGTCCCCAGCAGCTCCTTGTGAGAGAGGGTGACCCGCCCCATCTCCCGGTCGTGGCCGGTGAGGAGGACCAGGACCTCCTGGCCCACCGCCAGACGGCTGGACGGATGGGGGATCCGGGAGACCGACAAATTCTCGATCCCGATCATGGACACCACCCCGCAGCCCACATCCACAAAGGCTCCGAACCCCGCCAGATGGGTGACCGTGGCTGGGAGGATGGTTCCCACGGGGGTCTCCATCAGCCTGGCCAGAGCCAGTTCCTGGGCCCTGCGCCGGGAGAAGACGGGGGTATCCCCCCATTCTGTTACGGTAAAGGCCACCGGCTTTCCCACCCGGGACAGGATGGCGATCTCCCGAGCGGTCCCCTCCCGGATGCCCAGAGCCCCTTCCTCCCGGGGGATGCGGCCCAGATGGGGTCCGTAGGATACCATGAGGTCGTGATTGACGGTGCACAGAACGGCCCGGCCCTCCAGAACGGTTTCCTGCTCCAAGGCCTGTTCCAGGTCGGCGGAACTGTACCGCCGGTTTTCCGGGGTGTAGAGGAGGCGGCCTTCCGGTAAATAGTGGTTCGACATCTTGTGCGCCTTCCTTTCTTTGGGGATTTACCCCAAGCCTATGAAGACTCGTTTGGAGGCATGACAATGGACATCGCGATCGGTGATATTTTGGAGATGAAAAAGGAACACCCCTGCGGCAGCCGCCGTTGGGAGGTGCTCCGGGTGGGGATGGACTTCCGCCTGCGCTGTGAAGGGTGCGGCCGGGAGATGATGATCCCCCGGAAAAAGGCCGAAAAGGCCATCAAGAAATGGATACCATCTGAAAAAGGCTCCCCTTGATAGGGGAGCTGGCAGCCGTCAGGCTGACTGAGGGGTGCTATCCTTGCGGTTGAATTGTTGTACCGATATGACAGCATACCCTTTGACCCCACACCCCTCCGTCTTCGGCTTTGCCGAAGCCACCTCCCCTTTAGAGGGGAGGCTAATACGACATATCGACATTACGTTACAAGGAGGAATGACCTATGCGTTATGAAGGTAAGATCTATCGTCCCCCGGGAGAGTGGCGGAGCTATCTGCTCCAGTGCACCGTGGGCTGCACCCACAACAAGTGCACCTTCTGCGGGATGTACAAGGAAAAGAAGTTCCACGTCCGCCCCATGAAGGAGATCATGGAGGACATCGCCATGGCCCGGGTCTACTACGATCCCGCCACCGTGGATAAGGTGTTCCTCTGCGACGGCGATGCCATCGTTATGCGCCAGGAGCATCTGCTGCAGATCTTAGAGGCCCTCTACGCCGCCTTCCCCAACCTGCGCCAGGTGACCACCTACGCCGGCACCCGCTCCACCAAGACCAAGTCCCTGGCCCAGTTGAAGGAACTGAGAGAGGCCGGTCTCACCCGTGCTTACCTGGGCGTGGAGACCGGCTGGGACGAGCTTCTCAAGAAGGTCAACAAGGGTGTCACCTCTGCGGAGATGATCGAGGCCACCGATATGCTGAAAGAAGCCGGCATGGATCTGTGGCTCATGGTCATCCTAGGTCTGGCCGGTCCCGGCGAGGCATCTAAGAAGCACGTGGAGGAGACCATCAAGGTCCTCAACCGGATGCAGGCCCACCATGTCTCCTGCCTGTCCTATATGCCCGAGCCCAGCTCCCCCATGTACCAGGATGTGGTCAGCGGCAAGTTCCAGATGATCACCGCCCGGGAGTACCTGGAGGAGACCCGTGCCCTGGTGGCCGGCCTGGACTACGGCCCCTTCCACTTCACCAGCAACCACGCCTCCAACTACGTGCCTCTCAAGGGCACCCTGCCCGACGACCGGGAGGACTTCCTGCGCCAGCTGGATGCAGCCCTGGGGGGCAAGCGAGGCATCCGCCACGAGAGCTGGAGAGCGCTGTGATTTCCTGTGTGTTTTGACACGCCCCTGCATCCCGAAGCCTATAGGCGTGGTACTATGCCTGTAGGGGCGGATGCCCACATCCGCCCGCTGTTTCCCGCAACGTTGGTTGGGCCGATGAGGGCATCGGCCCCTACCATTGCGTGATGATCTCCGACGAAAGGAGCCCACCCATGAAAAACCGAATCTTCATTATCCAGGGCGACATCACCAAGCAGTCCTGTGATGCCATCGTGAACGCCGCCAACACCAGTCTCCTGGGGGGCGGCGGGGTGGATGGTGCCATCCACCGGGCGGCCGGTCCCGACCTCCTGGCCGAGTGCATCCCCTTAAACGGCTGCGAGACCGGCAAGGCCAAGATCACCAAGGGCTACCGGCTCCCTGCCCGATACGTCATCCACACCCCCGGTCCCATCTGGCGGGGCGGTGACCGGAACGAGCCGGCCCTCCTGGCCTCCTGCTACCGGTCCTGCCTGGCTCTGGCCCGGGAGAATGGCTGTAAGACCGTCTGCTTCCCCTCCATCAGTACGGGGGTCTACCACTTCCCCCTGGAGCAGGCAGCGGAGATCGCCGTCCGGACCATTGCCGAAGAACTGGGGAAAACCGACACCCCCGAGACTGTCACCATGGTCTGCTTCGATGCAAAGACCAAGGGGGCCTATGAAGCCGCACTGGCGGCCCTGTGAATGAAAAAAGTCCCGCTCGCAGCTGCGAGCGGGATTTTGTTTCTGGATGATCAACCCATAAACTTCAGCACGGCCACCTGGGGTTCCGTTTTCTTGTCCACGGTGATGGTGTTGCCGGGATACTCGTTGTACTCTTCGATCTGTACCAGGAAGTCGTTCAGCTCCGCCACGGCCTCCAGACCGATGTCCCCCATCCGGTAGTGCATGGGGATGATCACCCGGGGCTGGATGGCCTCGATCAGATCCCAGGCCTCGTCCGGGCCGATGGTGTAGAACCCGCCCACGGGGATCATGACCACGTCCAGGTCCTGGAGCTGGTCCAGCTGTTCGGGGGTGAGTTCGCAGCCGATGTCGCCCAAATGGGCCACCCTGAAGCCGTCGGCCTCCAGCAGGTGGATGACGTTTTCCCCTCGCAGGGCCCCCTGCTCCGGGTCGTGGAAGGTCTGGATGCCGGTGACCCGGAAGGGGTTTTCATGGCCTTCCAGGGGCCGGACCACATGGGCGGCACCGTGGTCGTTGTGGAAGTGGGAGCACAGCACCAGGTCGGCGGCCACATCCAGAGCCCCGAAACCCCGGACGTAGTTGTCCTGGAAGGGGTCGAAGACCACCGTGAAGTCCTTGTATTTCAGTTCAAAGCAGGCATGGCCCAGCCAGCGCAGTTCCAGTTTGCTCATAGGAAGACCTCCTTTATGATTTCTTGCCTCTATTAAACCATATTTCCCGGGAAAAAACGACAGTTTTTTGAGATCTGACAGAAAAAATTCACAGAACCGTGGAAAAACCCGGCCTTTCATAGTATAATAGCCCTATATGAAAGAACACAGCCGCCCCGGCGGCCACGATAGAGAGGTAACACAATGAAAGCAGCACTGGTTATTATGGCAGCCGGCATGGGCTCCCGCTACGGCGGCGAGAAGCAGACCGACGGCATCGGCCCCAACGGCGAGGCCATCATGGAGTATTCCGTCTACGATGCCGTCCAGGCCGGGTTCAGCAAGGTGGTCTTCATCATCAAGCCCGAGATGGAGCAGACCCTGCGGAATCTCTGCGGCGACCGCATCCAGACCATGAAGACCCCCCAGGGGGAGCCTGTGGAAGTGAAGTATGTCTTCCAGGATTTCTCCAGCGTCCCCTCCTTCTACCAGATCCCCGCTGACCGCAAGAAGCCCTTCGGTACCGTCCACGCCGTCCTGTGCGCCAAGGATGCCGTCCAGGAGCCCTTCGCTGTCATCAACGCCGATGACTACTACGGCCGCTCCGCCTTCACCACCATTATGGAAGAACTGATGCGCCTGGAGAAGACCGGCAAGGGCACCATGGTGGGCTACCGCCTGATGAACACCGTCAGTGACCACGGCACCGTCTCCCGTGGTGTCTGCCGGACCGAAAACGGCAGCCTGAAGAAGGTCAAGGAGACCCTGAAGATCAAGAAGTATCCTGACGGCTCCATCGCCGACATTGCAGACCCCGAGAATGAGGTCCCCCTGGCTCCCGAGAGTCCCGTGTCCATGAACTTCTGGGGCTTCACCCCCTGGATCTTTGAGGAGATGGAGGCCTACTTCACCGCCTTCCTGAAGGGCCTGGCCCCCGACGAGTTGAAGGCCGAGTGTCTGCTGCCCGTCCTGGTGGATAAGCTCATCACCGAGGGTAAGCTGGACGTGTCCGTTCTGGATACCGATGCCGTTTGGTTCGGCGTGACCTACAAGGAGGATCGGCCCATCGTGGAGGCTGAGCTGAAGAAGCTCCACGAGTCCGGCGCATACCCTGTGTCCCTGAAAAACTGATTGCAGACAGCCCGGCAGGGGAGACCCTGCCGGGCGTTTTTCAGCTTGTCAAAGAACTATCTCTGACCGTGGAACAACCTCAGGCTCCCTTGTGTAAAGGGAGCTGTCAGCCGTAAGGCTGACTGAGGGATTGTAAGCCTATAGGGTCATACCTGGGTTTGATTTGGTGGATTTCCCTTCGATGGAAAAAAGGGATTGACAAACCCTTCCTGTGTGAGTATAATATCCAAGTAACTGAAATCTGCGGATATGCTGGAACTGGTAGACAGGCACGTTTGAGGGGCGTGTGTCCATGACGTACGGGTTCAAGTCCCGTTATCCGCACCAAAAGCTCTGAGTCTCTTGGCTTGGGGCTTTTGTTTTTGTTCGAATATGTTTGCAAAAAATTCATCTTTTCAGGAAAACTTTGTGGTAATATAACCTAGTTATCTTTTTGTTGAATTGAAGGGAAAACACTATGTCCACCAATATGAAAAATGTCATCGCCGAGACCTTCTTCGCCATGGTGAAGGAGAAGGGCGTGGATAAGATCACCGTCAAAGACCTGGTGGAGAACTGCCACATCTCCCGCCAGACCTTCTATTATCACTTCCAGGACATTCTGGACGTGGTGGAGTGGTCCGCGCGCAGAGGCATCCAGCGGGCAGTGGAGATCACCATGGAGGTCCGGACCCCGGAGCTGGTCATGGAGAAGGTGGTGGAAGCCGCCCGGGACAACTGGGAGATCATGGAGAATCTCATGAAGTCCCAGAAACGGGATTACATCGAGCGGATCTTTGCTGACACCCTCCGGGACTACATCCTGGAGCTGGTGGCCAAGAACGCACCGGGGATGAACTTTAACTACGACGACACCGTGGTGGCCATCCAGTTCTATGCCCACGGCATCGCCGGGGTCCTCATGGAGCAGTGCGGCAAGCCGGACTGCGACCCCAAGCGTCTGGCCCGTCAGCTCATGGGTCTCATCCAGGGCAGAGTATTTGAAACAAAGTGAAAAAGAGGATGTGACCGGTTGGGTCACATCCTCTTTTAACCCGTCGAAAAGGCAAGCCTTTTCCGACAAAGGAGGAAAGCTGTGCTTGATTTTATTGAAATTCTAAAAGTGATTTTTCTGGGCATCGTGGAGGGCATCACCGAGTGGCTGCCCATCAGCAGCACCGGTCACATGATCCTGGTGGATGAGTTCATCCGGATGAACGTCAGCCAGGACTTTAAGGATATGTTCTTCGTGGTCATCCAGCTGGGGGCCATTCTGGCGGTGGTCCTCCTCTTCTGGGGGAAGATGTGGCCCTTCCAGGTTAAGGACAGGACCAAACCCCTGGTGCGGATGGAGACCATCTCCATGTGGATGAAGGTGGTGGTGGCCTGTATCCCCGGGGCTGTGGTCACCATCCTTTTTGATGACTGGATCGAGGCCCACCTCCACACCCCGGTGGTCATCGCCGCCATGCTGGTGCTCTTCGGCATTGCCTTTATCCTGGTGGAGAACTGGAACAAGACCCGAACCCCCACCACCCTGACCCTGGAGGACATCACCTACCAAACGGCCTTCCTCATCGGCCTCTTCCAGGTCCTGTCCATCATCCCCGGCACCTCCCGGTCCGGAGCCACCATCGTGGGGGCCCTGATCATTGGTGTGTCCCGAGTGGCGGCGGCGGAGTTCACCTTCTTCCTGGCCGTCCCCGTCATGTTTGGTCTGAGCCTCTTAAAGCTCCTGAAATTTGGCTTCGTCTTCACCGGGGAAGAGCTCATGACCCTGGTGATCGGCTCGGTGGTGGCCTTTGTGGTCTCCGTCCTGGTCATCAAGTTCCTGATGGGGTATATCAAAAAGCACGACTTCAAGGTCTTTGGCTGGTACCGCATCGTGCTGGGTATCGTCATCCTGGGGTACTTTGCGTTGAGGTGAGTACAAACCGCAAGGCTCCCCTGTGCAAGGGGAGCTGTCAGCGAAGCTGACTGAGGGGTTGTAAACCCAAAGGAGATTCGTCACGTATCGTCCATTGGCTTTTTGCGCTTTCCCCCTTGACAGAATAGAGTCTACTGGTATAAACTATACCCAACAAGGAATATTCTGTGAAAGGAGAAGGAGAATATGGAGTATCATATCGCAGCCAGTGAGTACCGCTTCATGCAGATCGTCTGGGAGCACGCCCCGGTGGGCTCCGGCGAGATCGTCCGCCTGTGCAACGAGAGACTGGGCTGGAAGAAATCCACCACCTACACCGTCCTGAAAAAGATGTGCGACAAGGGCCTGCTGAACAACGAGAAGGCCATGGTCACCGTGGCGGTCCCCCGGGAAAAGGTGGACAACTACGCCGCTGAGGACTTTGTGGGGCGGACCTTCGGAGGCTCTCTGCCCGGGTTCCTCACCGCCTTCATGGGGGGTAAGAAGCTCACCGCCCAGGAGGCCGACCAGCTGAAGGATCTGATCGATCAGTATAAAGAATAAACCGTTGGGGCTGCTGCAGTACGCGGCAGCCCTTGTATCTTAAAAAGGAGGTGGATGCCCGTGGAGGGATCTCTGTCCAAACGAGCCACCCTGGGAAAGCTCTTTGTGAGCCTGCTCTACATCAGCGCCTTTACCTTCGGCGGTGGCTTCGTCATCGTCACCTTCATGCGGAAGAAGTTCGTGGACGACCTCCACTGGATCGACGAGAGGGAGATGCTGGACCTCATCGCCCTGGCCCAGTCCTGCCCGGGTGCCATGGCCATCAACACGGCCATCCTCCTGGGCTGGCGGATGGCGGGATTCCCCGGGATGCTGGTGTCCGTTCTGGGCACGGCCATTCCGCCGGTGGTCATCATCACGGTGCTCTCCTTCTTCTATGATGCCTTTGCCGCCAACCCCTGGGTGGCCCTGGCCCTGAAGGGGATGCAGGCCGGTGTGGCCGCCGTCTTCCTGGATGTGGTCTGCTCCATGGGGGCCAGCCTGGTGAAGGGGAGATCCTGGCTGAACTATGCCATCATGGCCGTGGCCTTTGTGGCTACTTTCGTCTTTGACCTGAACGTGATCTTTGTCATCCTGGGCGGTATCCTTCTGGGGATCCTCCGCTCCCTGGGGCAGAAGAGAAGGAGGGCAGAGCCATGATCTATCTGGAACTGTTCTGGTGCTTTATTCAGGTGGGGCTCTTTTCCATTGGGGGAGGCTATGCCGCCATGCCCCTCATCCAGAACCAGGTGGTAGAGCTGCACCACTGGATCACCCTGGCGGAGTTCACCGATCTCATCGCCATTGCGGAGATGACCCCTGGCCCCATCGCCATCAACGCCGCCACCTTTGTGGGCATCCGGGTGGCGGGGGTCCTGGGGGGAGTGGTGGGCACCCTGGGCTTTATCCTGCCCTCTCTGGTCATTGTCTCGCTGATGGCCTTTGTGTACTACCGCTACAAGGGTCTGCCGGTCCTGCAGAGTATCCTCTCCAGCCTCCGCCCGGCGGTGGTGGCCCTCATTGCGGGGGCGGGTCTCTCCATCCTGGTGCAGGTCCTTTTTGGGGGCGCTGAGATGACGGCGGCCAACCTGAACTGGGTGGGGGGGCTCCTGTTCTGTCTGGCCTTTTTCCTCCTGCGGAAGTTTAAGTTAAGTCCCATTCTGGTGATGGCCCTCTGCGGCGGACTGAGCCTGTT
>JAFVUT010000051.1 GCA_017502545.1 Ruminiclostridium sp. | reverse complement strand
GTGGAGGTGTCCCCGTGGACCAGGACCAGGTCGGGCTTCTCCTGGGAAAAGACCTCCTCCATACCCAGCAGGCACTTGCTGGTGATGGTGTACAGGCTCTGGTTGGCCTGCATGATGTTCAGGTCGTAGTCGGGGGTGATATCAAAGAGTTTCAGGACATCGTCCAGCATCTCCCGGTGCTGGGCCGTGATGCAGCAGATGCTCCGGATCTCAGGTCTGCTCTCCAGCTCCTTCACCAGAGGAGCCATCTTCACTGCTTCCGGACGGGTCCCGAAGATGGTCATGACTTTCAGCGCCATTGTCTGCCGCCTCCTTTTCTTCTTGTTTGGGTTCTGCGTGGCTCATGGAGATCTTCACGGCGATGAGACCGGCCAGACACAGGGCGCACAGCAGGATCATGGCTTTCAGGGCGCCGCTGGTGGTGAGGACCACGGCGGACAGGCCCAGAATGCCGCTGATGACATAGAGGATGGCCACCGCCTGCTTCTGGTTGAAGCCCATGTCAATGAGGCGGTGGTGCACATGGCTGCGGTCGGGGGCCATGGGGTTCTGACCCTTGGAGATCCGGCGCAGGATGGCAAAACAGGTATCGAAGAGAGGCAGGCCCAGCATCAGGAAGGGCACTGCGAAGGAAATGATGGTGTAAAACTTAAACAGACCCTGGATGGACACAGTGGCCAGGACGAAGCCCAGGAAGGTGGAGCCCGTGTCACCCATGAAGATCTTGGCGGGGTTGTGGTTGTAGGGAATGAAGCCAATGCAGCCGCCGGCCAGAGCGGCCATCATGAGAGCCACCATACCGTCGGAGACCAGCATGGCAATGACCAGCATGGTCATGGAGCTGATGGTGGCAACGCCCACCGCCAGGCCGTCCAGGCCGTCGATGAGGTTGACGGCGTTGGTGATGCCCACGATCCACAGGACGGAGATGGGGATGGCCAGACCACCCAGGACCCAGTAGGGATTATCACTGAAGATGTTGGGGTTGGACAGGACCTGGATGACGTTTCCGTGGAGGACGGCCACCAAGGCGGCCGCGATCTGGACAATCAGCTTGGGCAGAGCAGGCAGGGCGTAGATGTCGTCCAGGATACCCAGGACCACGATGATGACGCTGCCCAGCAGCATACCCCGTACGGGGGTGGTCAGGGGGACGAACACCAGGGTACTCAGGAGGAAGCCCAGGAAGATGGCCAGACCGCCCATCCGGGGAATGGGGGTCTTGTGCATACGGCGGTTGTCCTTGGGGACATCCACCGCACCCACCTTTTCTGCCAAGGACTTCACCAGAGGGGTGGTGATGAAGGCGATCAGGAAGGCCGCCACCAGGGCAACGGCCACCCGGGCGATCACCGGAAGTTCCATAGTCATAATGAAAGATGCTCCTTGGGGTTTTAGCGGGAGGCGAAGCCCACCTTCTTATGGACCTTGCGCAGAGTCTTGTAGGCGATGTTGGCGGCTTTCTCGGCACCCTGACGGTACAGAGCTTCCAGAGAGGCCTTGTCAGCCAGGAGGCGCTCGGTCTCCTCGCGGATGGGGCGCAGACACTCCACCACGGCCTCGCCAACGGCGGGCTTGAAGTCACCGTAGCCCTTCCCGGCAAACTCGTTCTCCACTTCCTCAAAGGTCTTGCCGGTGACGGCGGAGTAGATCTCGATCAGGTTGGACACACCGGGCTTCTCGGGGGAGCGATAGATGCCGCCCTCGCTGTCGGTGACAGCACGCTTGAACTTGCGCATGATGGCGTCGGGCTTGTCCATGACCAGAACATAGGAGTTCTCGTTGGGGTTGGACTTGGACATCTTCTTCTCAGGCTCGCTCAGGGACATGACCCGGGCGGCCACCTTGGGGATGACGGCCTCAGGCATGGTGAAGACATCCCCATAGACGGAGTTGAACCGCTGGGCAATGTTCCGGGCCAGCTCCACGTGTTGGCGCTGGTCCTCGCCCACGGGCACGCAGTGGGTGCCATAGAGCAGGATGTCGGCAGCCATGAGGGCAGGGTAGGTAAAGAGACCTGCGTTCACGTTGTCGGCGTGGGAGGCGGACTTGTCCTTGAACTGGGTCATGCGGCTCAGCTCGCCGTACATGGTGTAGCAGTTCAGGATCCAGGCCAGCTCGGCGTGCTGGGGCACGTGGGACTGGATGAAGATGATGCTCTTCTCGGGGTCCAGACCGCAGGCGATGAACTGGGCAAAGAGCTCCATGCTCTGGCGGCGCAGGTCAGCGGGGTTCTGGCGGACGGTGATGGCGTGCATGTCAGCCACACAGTACAGGGCGTTGTAGTCGTCCTGGAGTCTGACCCAGTTGCGCATAGCGCCCAGGTAGTTGCCCAGGGTGATCTTGCCGCTGGGCTGAGTTGCACTGAATATGATCTTTTTATCGTTTTCCATGGTTGTGTCACCTCGTGGAGTAAATTTCGATTCCCTTTATATTACCACAAACCGCCCGCCGGTGCAACAATCCTCGGAATAATACTTTTCCTGATCAAATGTTTTCATCCTGTTATCGTGCCATTGTCATGGCACACAGTGGGGGCCAAAGTGTCAAGAAAGACGGGTTTGTGCAGCCACCTAAGCCTCCCCTGTGCAAGGGGAGGTGCCGAGCGAATGCGAGGTGGAGGGGTTGTCTGAGAAAAAGTTGCGAATTCGCCCTGACTTTTGGTAGAATCGGTAGGTTCTGCTGCACAATCCCTCAGACGCGGCTACGCCGCGCCAGCCTTCGGCCCGGGTCGCAATCGCAGATTGCTCCCGGCTTTGGCTAAAAACATGCCACCGGCATGTTTTCTTAACGCGTCGCCCCCTTTACACAAGGGAGCCTGAGGTTGCTCCATGGTCAAAGATAGTTCTTTGACAGACTGAAACTCTCCCTGGTCAAACGGCCAGGGAGAGTTTTTAGTAGAATTTATTTGCCGATGTAGGTGTACACAGCGGAGGGACGGCCGCCGGTGGAATAGTCCACGCCGCCGATGACGCTGTTCTTGTCGATGAGATAATTCATGTACCGCCGCAGAGTGACTCTGGACAGGGAGACATTCTTGGCGATGTCCTCGATGGAGAGCTTCTCGCTCTTGTGCTCCCGCAGGAAGGAGCAGATGATCTCCAGGGTGACGGGGTGGATACCCTTGTCCACCAGGTGACCGCTGCGCTGGTTCTCGGGGGAGATGACCTTGTCCAGCTCCTCCTGGCTGAAGGCCTTTTCCCCGGCGAAAGCCTCCCGGCGGGCCACGAACTTCTGCAGGGCGGTCTGGAATCGGTTGTAGTCAAAGGGCTTGATGAGGTAGTCGGATACGCCATAGGAGTACAGCTCGCTGACGCGGCTGGCCTCGCTGGCAGCGGTGACCATGATGACATCTGCCAGGATGCCCTCTGCCCGCAGTTTGGTCAGGAAGGTCCGGCCATCCATGACGGGCATATAGTAATCCAGCATGATCAGGTCCACGGGGTTGTTCCGGCAGAACTCCAGAGCATCCTGGCCGTTCTGGAACACGCCGGCGATGTTCATTTTACTGTTGTGCTCGACATACTGCTTGTCGATCTCGGCGACCATGGGGTCGTCTTCCACGATAATAACTTGATACATAAGCATCCCTCACAGTTTTGTGAATTCAACATAATTATACACGGATAAAGTGAGAAATGCAATCATTTGTTACAAAAACTGCAAAAAAACTAGGGTCTATACGGTCCGTTTCCATAAAAAATTCCGGCAGAGAGTTCTCTGCCGGAATTTTTATCGGTTACAGGCGGCGCATGGCCTCCAGATCCAGGTCCCCGAACATGGCCCGCTCCCGCTCCTGGGGAGACAGACGGTTCCGGGAGGAGCCGGTGGCAAAGAACAGGACGAAGCCGATGATGAGATAGACCACGAAGACGGTGACGGCTTTGGTCCCTGCGAACCAGGGGCTTATGGGGACCAGGGCCCCCACGAAGTAGATCACCCCGGCGATGGCCGCCCACCAGGCGATGGGGGTGGCCAGGCGGTAGGGCCGGAGGGCGTTGGGCATGGTCTTGCGGAGCTTCAGCAGGGCCAGGGCGGAGATCATCCAGGACATGATGAAGGCGGTGGCCGAGAAGCAGGTGACGGTGTCGATCATGTTATAGCCCAGGAAGGGGCCCAGGAAGGAAAGGATGGCCACCACATACAGGCCGTGGATGGCCACCCCGTCCTTCTGGACGGCGAACCAGCCGGGGAGCATCTTGGCCCGGCCCATGGCCATCAGGAGGTTGGCCGAGGCGGTGAAGAAGCCGTTCCAGGTGGTGAAGAGCCCGGCCAGGGCGCCGATGGTGATGAGCCAGTACAGGGCCGCACCGGCACCGCCCTCATAGAGGAACTTGAACATATTGGCGGCGGCAGGGCGGTCCAGGGTCAAAAACTCCTGCCAGGGGTAGGCGTAGCCGAAGCAGAAGAGGAGGACGGCGTAGAACACGCAGGCCAGGGCCACAGAGGCCACAACGGTGGTGCCCACGGTCTTGATGTCGCCGCCGGCATCCTCCACCCCCTGGGGGATGGTCTCAAAGCCCGCCAGGAAGAAGGCGGCGGTGCAGAGGATGCCGAAGGCCCCTCCGAAGAGGCTGCTGTGGTTGGCCCCTTCCGCCGGGGAGTAGATGGGCTGGATGTTATCCATATTGCCCCCTGCGAGACCGGCGACGGCACCGATGACACCTGCGGCCACCAGGAAGACGCAGAGGAACTTCTGGATGAAGGCCGCCGAGGAAAGACCCTTCTTGTTCAGCAGGAACAGCAGGACGGTGAAGACCGTGCCGATGAGGATGGTGGTCAGGTAGATGTCAGAGCCCATGATGGTGTACATGGGGTCTCCGGCGGTGAGGGCAGGGAAGAGATAGGCCAGCACGTCGGTGACCTGGATGGCCTCCCAGGGGATGATGGCCACGAAAGCGCCGAAGGCAGCCCAGCCGGACAGGAAGGAGACCTTCTCCCCAAAGGCGGCGTAGGCAAAGGCGGAGCCGCCCCCGGCCACGGGAAGCATGGGGACCAGCTCGGCGTAGACCAGGCCGAAGGGGACCATGATCAGCAGGCAGAGCAGATAGCCCAGGGAGGCGGGGATGGGGCCGCCGGAGCCCGACATCCAGCCGTTGATGGAGACTGCCCAGCCCACGCCCACGATGGCGCCGAAGCCGATGCAGAAGAAATCAAGGGCACTGACACCCTTTTTTGCTGTGGTTGGTTGTGTACGCATAACATACCTCTTTTCTTTGGCCCGCCGGGGCGGGCGGTTTCAAAGTTTTCTCTCTCCGGGGAACAGAACGACCCTCCTTTCCGGAAAAATGTCACTCTTATTCTATTCTCCGGGGCGGGAGGAATTTGTCGAGAAGAGGGAGGGGGAGGAATATTTTTACAGGAGCATGCCTCGCGGTTCCCAAAAGTACTGAAAAAAGGACCTGGCCGAAGCCAGGTCCTTTTTCAATACGGTTTTACACGACACACACAGGCAAATAGGATTTCTTACTTCTGGCGCATTGCCTTCAGGTCCAGATCGCCGAACATGTCCTTCTCGCGCTGCTCAGCGGGAACAGCATTACGGGCAGAGCCGCAGGCGAAGTACAGAACATAGCCGACAATGATGTAAACCACGAAGACGATCAGAGCCTTGGTACCAGCGAACCAGGGGCTCATGGGGATCAGAGCGCCCACGAAGTAGATGACACCGGCGATGGCTGCCCAGTAAGCGATGGGGGTAGCCAGCTTGTAGGGACGGTTTGCGTTGGGCATGTCCTTACGCAGCTTCAGCAGTGCCAGAGAGGAGATCATCCAGGACAGGATGAATGCGGTTGCGGAGAAGCAGGTAACGGTGTCGATCATGTTGTAGCCCAGGAAGGGACCGATGAAGGACAGGAGGGTGACGACGTACAGGCCGTTGATGGCAACGCCGTTCTTCTGGACAGCCAGAGCACTGGGCAGCATCTTTGCACGGGCCATAGCCATCAGCAGGTTTGCGGAAGCGGTGAAGAAGCCGTTCCAGGTGGTGAACAGACCAGCCAGAGCACCGATGGTGATCAGCCAGTACAGAGCCACGCCAGCGCCGCCTTCATAGACGAACTTGAACATGTTGGAAGCAGCGGGACGGTCCAGGGTCAGGAACTCCTGCCAGGGATATGCGTAGCCGAATGCGAACAGCAGGAATGCGTAGAAGATACATGCCAGGCCGACGGACATAACGACGGTGGTACCGACGGTCTTGACGTCGCCGCCAGCTTCCTCAACGCCCTGAGGAATGGTTTCGAAACCAGCAAGGAAGAATGCAGCGGTACACAGGATACCGAATGCGCCGCCCAGCAGGCTGCCATGGTTTGCACCCTCAGCGGGGGAGTAGATGGGCTGCAGGTTGCCCATGTCGCCGCCGATCAGGCCGGCAACTGCGCCGATGATAGCTGCTGCCACCAGGAAGATGCACAGGAACTTCTGCAGGACTGCTGCAGAGGACAGGCCCTTCTTGTTCAGCAGGAACAGCAGGATGGTGAAGATGGTACCAATGATGATGGTGGTCAGGTAGATGGGGGAGCCCATAACCTCGTACATGGGTTCGCCGGCAGTCAGGACGGGGAACATGTAAGCCAGAACGTCAGTGACCTGGATGGCTTCCCAGGGAATGATTGCCACGAATGCACCGAATGCTGCCCAGCCGGAGAGGAAGGAGATCTTCTCACCGAAGGCTGCATATGCGAATGCGGAGCCACCACCTGCGACGGGCAGCATGGGGACCAGCTCAGCGTAGACCAGGCCGAAGGGGACCATGATCAGCAGAACCATCAGATAACCAAGAGATGCGGGAACGGGGCCGCCGCAGCTGTTCATCCAGCCGTTGATAGAAACGGCCCAGCCGACACCGACGATAGCGCCAAAACCGATGCAGAAGAAGTCAATGGCGCTCATGCCTTTCTTTTCAGGACTATTACTCATAATAACCTCTTTTCTTTGCGGGCCGTGTACCGGATGTACACGGCGTTGGTGAAATCTCTTCTCTTTTATATGCTGTCAATAAAAGAATACGATTGCCTGCGCGGTCCCTCCTTTCAAAGGCGTTCTATTCTTGTAAGGTTTTGTGGAAATAGAACGAATGGTGAAGTATAAAACTAATGATATTATAAAAAACGTCAATGAATATGTAAACTTGATAAATTCTGCAAGAGTTCAAAAAAACTTCTTGGAAACATCTGGAAGAAATGAAAAAAGACGGATAGCAGCTGCCGGAGCAGCTGCTATCCGCTTATGAGCAATCAGGGATAGAAAAGAAGAGCGGGCGTGACGGTCCCCTTCGCCGGGGGAGCCGTCAACCTGGTGTAGGAAGCGGCGAACAGGATAACGCACCCAATGGGCTGCGAGGTATAAAACAGCCCAAAGGGCGACCGCAAGGATCTTTCCCTTTCTGCTTTTTAGTATAGCAGGAAAAATTTGGTTGTAAACTTGAAAGATTTTTGCATCTCTCTTGAAAAATTTTGCTATACAATTCTCTTGTCGTATGATAATATATTTAGTTGGAAGAAAAAGGAAGCTATGGGAGTGACAGCCATGGGAAAGTATCTGCCTGTGATTCGCACCGCTGAGTGCGGCAGCTTGAATCGTGCGGCCCAGGCCCTGGGGTATACCCAGCCCAGCCTTGCCTATATCATCAACAATATCGAAAGTGAACTGGAAGTGAAGCTCTTTCTCCGGGGCCAGCGAGGGGTCACCCTCACCGAGGAGGGCACCCGTCTTCTGGCCATCATGCGCCAGATCGAAGAGATGGAGGAAAAGCTCCGCCAGACGGCCCGGATGGGAAAGAGCGGCCTGCTGCGGATCGGCATCTTTCCCAGTATCGCCTCCCTGTGGCTGCCGGAGGTCCTTGGGAAATTCTATGAGCTTCACCCCGAGGCCGAGGTGAAGCTGGAGCACCTGTTCTACTATCTGGATGGGGAACAGGGTATGAAGGACCACCGCCTGGACTGCTGCTTCTTTGCCGGCAAGTGCCCCGCCGGGCTGGAGGCCATCGATCTGTGGGAGGACCCTTACTATCTGGTGGTCCCTCAGGACAGTGAGCTGGCCGGACTGGAGGAGGTCTCCGTGGAGGATGTGGCGGGAAAGTATCCCTTCATCCCCACCACCGAGAGCTTTGATGAGGGGAGCGTTATCTGGGAGCTCTACCAGACCCTGGCCCAGTCCAGCCGGATGGACTACCAGCCCCAGGAGAACCGCATGGCCATAGCCATGGTGGAGTCCGGCCTGGGTGTGGCTGTGCTGCCCGGTCTGGACCTCGTGGACCTGGCCCCCGGCCGAAATATCAGGGCCATCCCCCTGGCAGGGGGGCTGCACCGGACGGTGCGCATCCTCTGCCCGGCAGAGGACCGAAGCGACCTGCTGGAGGATTTCCTGGACATGGTCCAGTCTGCCGTGGAGACGTGGAGGGACCTTCGGTCCAGTGAAGAGTGAATAGGTTGTGGTGTCCCTGCGGGACGGATCAAATGTAAAAGGGCTTGCTGCATGTGCAGCAAGCCCTTTTTGAGCGGGCCGATATGGAATCGGTCCCTACAAAGGGAGGAAGAACCCATGGGGGCGGATTCTATATCCGCCCGCATTCCGGCTTTTGCATGCAAAAAGAGCCTGACCGAAGTCAGGCTCTTTTCACGGTTAGGTTTTAAACACACACACAGGCAAGCTGTAGATTTCTTACTTCTGGCGCATTGCCTTCAGGTCCAGATCGCCGAACATATCCTTCTCGCGTTGCTCGGGAGACAGCTTGTTACGGGCGGAGCCGCAAGCGAAGAACAGGACATAGCCGACAATGATGTAGACCACGAAGACGATCAGAGCCTTGGTACCTGCGTACCAGGGGCTCATGGGGATCAGAGCACCAACGAAGTAGATGATGCCAGCGATGGCTGCCCAGTAAGCGATGGGAGTAGCCAGCTTGTAGGGACGCTCAGCATTGGGCATATCCTTACGCAGCTTCAGCAGGGACAGAGCGGAGATCATCCAGGACAGGATGAATGCGGTTGCGGAGAAGCAGGTAACGGTGTCGATCATGTTGTAGCCCAGGAAGGGACCGATGAAGGACAGGATGGTGACGACGTACAGGCCGTTGATAGCAACGCCGTTCTTCTGAACAGCCAGAGCTGCGGGCAGCATCTTTGCACGGGCCATAGCCATCAGCAGGTTTGCGGATGCGGTGAAGAAGCCGTTCCAGGTGGTGAACAGACCGGCCAGAGCGCCGATGGTGATCAGCCAGTACAGAGCCACGCCAGCGCCGCCTTCATAGACGAACTTGAACATGTTGGAAGCAGCGGGACGGTCCAGGGTCAGGAACTCCTGCCAGGGATAAGCGTAGCCGAATGCGAACAGCAGGAATGCGTAGAAGATACATGCCAGAGCAACGGACATAACGACGGTGGTACCGACGGTCTTGATGTCGCCGCCAGCTTCCTCAACGCCCTGAGGAATGGTTTCGAAACCAGCCAGGAAGAATGCTGCAGTACACAGGATGCCGAATGCGCCGCCGATCAGGCTGCCGTGGTTTGCACCCTCAGCAGGGGAATAGATGGGCTGCAGGTTCTCCATGTT
>JAFVUT010000050.1 GCA_017502545.1 Ruminiclostridium sp. | reverse complement strand
TGCGGAGGGATTTTTTCATGCGTACAGCCTCCCTCTCAGAGGGAGGTGGATTCGGCGAAGCCGAATACGGAGGGAGTTCGCAACTGTTAGGTTACGCAGGCTCCCCCAGCCAGCTCCGCTGACAGCCCCCTCCCGGAGGGGGCCTTATCGTTTCCCATTCTCCCCATAAGCCAACGCCACGCACACCAGGGTCAGGCCCATGGCCACGGAGAAAAGGACGTAGGCGGAGATGTAACTCCCAAAGGCATCCGCCAGCAGGCCGGGCACACTGGCAAAGACCAGGGCACCCCCGGCGTAGATCACCTGGAGCCGCCGGACCACCGTAGGATACCGGTCAGAGGAGGACATATCGTTGGCCCAGATGGAGGGGCCGATGGTGCAGATGGGATACCCCACCCCCAGGAAGAGGACGGTGAGAAGGGTCACCGGCAGACTCCGGAGGAAAGCCAGGCAGCAGAGCACATGGCCCACCAGAAGGATCCCGCCAAAGAGAAGGCTGGACCTGCAGCCCCCGATCCGGTCGGTGACCCCGCCGTAGAGGAGCTTGGCCAGGGTGATGACCACACCGGCTCCCGACAGGATGCCCGCCACCACCATGGGGTCAAAGCCCTCGGAGGTAAAGAGCACCGACAGGTGGGAGAAGCCCGGGTTGGCCAGGGCACCCATGAAAAGGCTGGCGCAGGCCATGAGGACCCACATTTTGGCCGTGAGCGTAAAGGACCGTTCCGGCTCCTCTTTGACCCCAGGGGGATGGGCGTGCTCCCAGCCGTAGGGCTTGAGGCCCTTTTCTGCCGGGTCATTCCGCAGGAAGAGGAGGATAAGGGCGGTGAACCCGAAGACGGCGCAGGCCTCGATGCGGAAGGCCGCCGACATAGAGAGGTTTTCCACCAGGGCGGTGGTCACCGGAGGGAGCAGGATGGTGGCGATGCCGCTGCCCGTGCCGCAGACCGACAGGGCCAGGGCCCGGTGCTCCACGAACCACCGGTTCATGAGGATGGACACGGGGATCATGGACCCCAGGCCGTAGCTCAGACCGGAGATGGCCGCACCGACACAGAAGGTCAGGTAGGAGTCCGCCACGCTGTACAGCAGGAAGGAGACCCCCGCACAGCCGGCGGCCAGGGTCACCCCCAGGCGGATGGAAACTTTTTTGTAGTAGAAGCCGATGCCCAGCATGGCCAGGAAGGACACCAGGCACCGGAGGGTCACCAGGGAGGAGGTCTGGGCGTGGGTCAGGCCGCACTCGGCCATGATGTAGGGCAGGTAGACGGAAAAGCCGTTGGACACAGTGCCCATGGTGACGAAAAGCAGGAGGGTACTCATCAGGCAGACCAGCCAGCCGTAGTAGAGCCGTTTCACAGGGGCATTCCTTCTTTCAGCTTGATGTGGGCCTCCAGACCCTCCAGGGCGGTCTCATAGAACTGCCGGTAGTCATCGGGGGTCTTGGGGTCTTTCACCCCGAAGGACACATGACGGGCGTGGTAGGCTTTCAGGAGGGCGATCTTGGTCTCGGCGGACCGCCGGTCAGGTTCTAAGAAGTAGAGGCTGCCGTGGGCGGCCTGCTCGTACTTTTTCCGGCATAGGAGCCACCACATGTCCATCTCCGAGGGGTCAAAGCCGAAGCCCAGGGAGTAGACATCCCCCAGGATGAAGTAGTCCAGCCAGCTCAGGACGGGCAGCCCCTCCGGGTGCTTGCCCGTCCGGTACTTTTCCCCGGGGGCCCGGCGGGTGAGGTACTGGTCGTACCGGAAGAGGAGGCTGCCGTAATAGTAGTGGCCCAGGATGACCGACTTGGGCTTTCGGGCCTCCCCGTGGATGTGGAAGAGGGGAACGGTCCGGTCGGCCAGGGGCAGGTCGTAGTAGGTGTGGAGCATGAACCGCTTTTCCGACTGCTTCACGGCGGCGGTGTGCCGCTGGTGGCGCTTCCACCGGTTTTTGGTCAGGAAGTCCGGGACGGCAGCGCACTCGATCTCATAGGTGAAGTTGGGGGTGAGGATGCAGTCGAAGGGCAGGGCCAGGAGCCGGTGGAGGGTCTCCTCCAGCCAGGGGTGGAGCTCGCACCGGGTCAGCTCCTCCTTCAGCTGGTGGAGGGAGGAGTCCACGTGGTCCCGGCTGAGCAGGACGGCCTGCATGGGAAAGGGGATCCCCTTGATGTCCTCCGGGCGATAGGGGGTGCGGTTGATCTTTTCCAGCAGACCCGCCCAGGAGGCCCCGCCGTAGACCCGGTTCAGGCCGTTGCCCAGGAGCAGGACCTTGGGCCGCTTGTGGG
>JAFVUT010000049.1 GCA_017502545.1 Ruminiclostridium sp. | reverse complement strand
CTGGACTACGACCTGCGGACCGGCCTCCACGGCACCGACTTTCTGGCCCCGGACTGCCTCACCGTCCCCGCTGTGGATGATGCCGTCATCCTGGAGGTGAAGTGGGACCGGTTCCTGCCCGACGTGATCCGGGATATGGTCCAGCTTCCCGGCCGGAGAACGGCCGCCTTTTCCAAATATGCGGCCTGCCGGGCACTGGATTAACTTGCAGGAGAAAGATGGGGCTCCCTCTGACGAGGGAGCTGTCGCGAAGCGACTGAGGGAGAGATAACGTGCCCCAGAGGGTTTTGCCAACCCTGCACGCTGCGGTCTCTCTCCCTCCGTCTCGCCTGCCGGCGAGCCACCTCCCTCGTCAGAGGGAGGCGAATCTGTTTCCCGCACATTTTAGTGAATTTGAAAGGAGATAACCTATGACCTTCCAAGACATCTTCAAATCCAGCTTTCTGGAAAATGTGACCAGTGTGAGCATCCCCGATATGGTCATCACCCTCCTTCTGGCCTTTGCCCTGGGTATGTTCATCCTGGTCGTCTATAAGCGCACCTTCGCCGGTGTCATGTACTCCTCCGGCTTCGCCGTGACCCTTCTGGCCCTGACCATGATCACCACCGTGGTCATGCTGGCGGTGACCTCCAACGTGGTCCTGTCCCTGGGTATGGTGGGTGCCCTGTCCATCGTCCGCTTCCGCACCGCCATCAAGGAGCCTCTGGACATCGCCTTCCTCTTCTGGTCCATCGCCGTGGGCATCATTCTGGCGGCGGGTATGCTCCCCCTGGCCATCATCGGCAGCATTGTCATCGGTGTGATCCTGGTGGTCTTTGCCAACCGGAAGCCCCATATCCGGCCCTATATCGCCTGCATCCGGTGCGCTGACCAGGCCAGCGAGGAGAAGGCCGTGGCCCTGCTGCAGGACCACGCCCAACGCTGCACCGTCAAGAGCAAGACCGTTCAGTCCGGTTCCGTGGAGCTCAACCTGGAGGTCCGGCTGAAGCAGGACGACACCTCCTTTGTAAACCGCCTGGCTGCCCTGCCCGGGGTGCACAGCGCCGTGCTGGTGAGCTACAACGGCGACTATATGGGCTGAGGAGGGCTGCACGATGTCCACCCATAAGCACGTGGATATGATCTGTCTGGCCCTCTGCCTGGGGATCATTCTGGTGGTTTCCGGGCTGCTCATCTGGCAGTATCCCCAGGCCCGGACCGAGCCGGCAGGGGAGGAGCCAGACTATGCCCAGGGGCTGTTCAGCACCGATTCCGTCCACACCATCGACATTGCCATGGAGGACTGGGATGCCTTCCTAGAGACCTGCGAGAATGAGGAATACACCATGTGCACCGTCACCATCGACGGGGAGCAGGTGGAAAATATCGCCATCCGGGCCAAGGGCAACACCTCCCTGTCCTCGGTGAAGACCTACGGCAATGACCGCTACAGCTTCAAGCTGGAGTTTGACCACTACCAGGAGGGCGGGAACTTCCAGGGTCTGGACAAGCTGAGCCTGAACAACTGCATCCAGGACAACACCTATATGAAGGACTATCTGACCTATCAGCTGATGAATGACTTCGGGATGGCATCCCCCCTGTGCAGCTACGCCTGGATCACCGTCAACGGGGAGGACTGGGGTCTCTACCTGGCGGTGGAGGGGGTGGAGGAGTCCTTCCTGGACCGGAACTACGGTTCTGTCCAGGGGGAACTCTACAAGCCCGACTCCATGGACATGGGGGGCGGCCGCGGCTTCGGCGGCGACTTCCAGATGCCCGAGGAGTTCTCCTTCGAGGATATGGAGGGCATGGAGGGCCCCGAGAACTTCGATCCCTCCACCATGGAAATGCCTGAGGGGATGGAGCCCCCTGCCGGTGGCCAGATGTCCCAGAGAGGAGAGATGCCCAACATGGGTGGCTTCGGCGGCATGGGCTCCGATGACGTGAAGCTGGTCTACACCGATGACTCCTTCGACAGCTACGCCAACATCTTCAACAATCCAAAAACCGGTATCACCGATGCAGACAAGACCCGCCTCATCCAGTCCCTGAAGACCCTGAATGAGGGCACGGATATCGAATCCGTGGTGGATGTGGAGGGGGTCATCCGCTACTTTGTGGTCCATAACTTTGTGTGCAACGGGGACAGCTACACCGGTTCCATGGTCCACAACTACTACCTCTATGAGGAGGATGGGGTCCTGTCCATGATCCCCTGGGACTACAACCTGGCCTTTGGCGGCTTCCGGTCCGGCGGGGATGCCACCAGCCTGGTGAATACTTCCATTGATGAGCCTGTGTCCGGCGGGACTGTGGAAGACCGGCCCATGCTGGCCTGGATATTCCGGCATGAGGAGTACACCGCTCGGTACCACCAGTATGTTGCCGACTTCCTGACGTATTTCACCAGCGGGGAGTTTGAAGCCGAGTTCGACCGGGTGGCGGAGATGATCGCCCCCTATGTGGAGAAGGACCCCACCAAATTCTGCACCTATGAGGAGTTCCGGACCGGCGTGGATACCCTGCGGGAATTCTGCCTCCTGCGGGCTGAGAGCATCCAGGGTCAGCTGGCTGGAAGCACGGAACAGGTGGATGCCTCCCACCTGACCCTCTCGGACATGGGTTCCATGGGGATGGGCGGCGGCATGGGCGGTCCCGGCGGTGAGATGCCGGACTTTGAGGGCGAGATGCCCACGCCGTCCACCGGCGGGAACGGTTCCCCGCCCAACGGCAGGGGCGGGGGAGGGATGCCCCAGGCCCCGCCGGAAGTATGGAGCGGCGGTCCGCCCAGCTTTGGGTGACAGGGGAGGGGCGAACTGTGTTCGCATTAAGGCCCCCTCCGGGAGGGGGCTGTCAGCGAAGCTGACTGGGGGAGCCTGCGTGACCTTACAGTTGCAAACTCCCTCCGTCACGGCTTCGCCGTGCCACCTCCCTCGGAGAGGGAGGCTCATGCAGTGGTGTCAGAGGTGAATATCCCGTAGCCCAACCTGTCATTGACAACCACCCCCGAATTGGTTAAAATATAGGGTACAAGTGAGCTGGACAGCCGCGTGGGCAGGCCGAAAGGCCGTCCATGAGGAAAGTCCGGGCTCCATAGGGCAAGGATAACGGGTAACGCCCGCCGAAGGCGACTTCAGGACAAGTGCAACAGAGAGATACCGCCTGGTTTATGTCCAGGTAAGGGTGGAAAGGTGAGGTAAGAGCTCACCCGCCGGCTCGGAAGTGTCCGGTGATGTAAACTCTATCCGGAGCAACACCGTGGAGGGGAATGTGACCGGCCCGGTCTCCCCGGGGAGGTGGCTGGAGCGTATCGGCAACGATGCGCCTAGATAGATGGCTGTCTTTAACAGAACCCGGCTTACAGGCTCACTTGTGTTTTTTTGCAAAGGCCCACGCGGCTCTCTCCGTCCGGAGGAGCATGTGGGCCTTTCCCAAATGGTTTCGTCATCCCGTTTGCCGCCGAGGGCGGCGAGTTTCCAAGGAGGAGTATCCTATGAGCAACATTCCTGTCATTACCATTTCCCGTGAGTACGGGTCCGGCGGCCGGGCCATTGGCGAAAAGCTGGCCAAGGAGCTGGGCATCCCCTTCTACAACAAGGAGCTCATCCTCATGGCCGCCAAGGAGAGCGGCCTTTCTGAGGAGTACATCAAGAAGACCGAGCAGATGAAGGCCACCAGCTTCCTGTACGGCCTGTACATGGGTGCCCAGCAGCTGCCCATGAACGACCAGATCTTCCTGGTCCAGAGCAAGATCATCCGGGAACTGGCCGAGAAGGGCCCCTGCGTCATCGTGGGCCGCTGCGCCGACTACGTTCTGCGGGAGCGGGACGATGTGCTCAACGTCTTCATCCATGCCCCCATGGAGTACCGTGCCCAGAGAGCCAAGGATGTCTATGAGCGGGAAGCCAGCAACATGGTGGACTATGTAAAGAAGCAGGACAAGAAGCGAGCCTCCTTCTATAACTACTTCTCCCAGAACAAGTGGGGGGATGCCCGCCATTACCACCTGGCCATCAGCGGTCAGTACGGAGTGGACTATGCCGTGGAGATCCTCAAGCGGGCCGTGGAGACCTTCCCCGGAGGTGGCCGGTAAATGAGTGCCCAGCCCCAGCCGCCCACGGAAAATAAGATGGGCGTGATGCCCATCGGAAAACTCCTGCTGTCCATGTCCGGGCCCATGATGATCTCCATGCTCATCCAGGCCCTGTACAACGTGGTGGACAGTATGTTCGTCTCCTACATCAGCGAGGCCGCCCTGACGGCGGTCTCCCTGGCCTATCCCGTCCAGAACTTCATGATCGCCGTAGCTACGGGCACGGGTGTGGGTATCAACGCCCTTCTTTCCCGCAGTCTGGGTGAGCGGAACTTCCAGATGGCCAACCGGGTGGCGGGCAACGCCATCTTCCTGGGCCTGGCTGCCAGTGTCCTCTTTGCCGTCCTGGGTACGGTGGGGGCCCGGTTCTATTTCCAGACCCAGGTCACCGACCCGGAGATCATCCAGCTGGGCTGCGACTACCTCTTCTGGATCTGCCTGTTCTCCGTGGGCCTCTTTGGTCAGGTTCTCCTGTCCCGGCTCCTCCAGGCCACGGGCCAGACCTTCTACAGCATGGTCATCCAGATGGTGGGTGCTGTGCTGAACATCATTCTGGACCCCATCCTCATCTTCGGTCTCTTTGGTCTGCCTGCCCTGGGTGTGGCCGGTGCGGCCATCGCCACGGTCATCAGCCAGTTCGTGGGTACCGCCCTGGGGGTGTACTACAACCGAAAGAAGAACCCGGACATCACCATCACCCGAGGCAATATGCTCCCCAACCTGCCGGTCATCGGCCGGATCTACAGCGTGGGCCTGCCCTCCATCCTGATGCAGACCGTGCCTTCCATCCTGATCTTCGGCCTGAACCAGATCCTGGTGGGCTTCACCGAGACTGCGGCCGCCGTCTACGGTGTGTGGTTCAAGCTCCAGGGCTTTGCCTTCCTGCCCATCATCGGCATGAACAACGGCATGGTCCCCATCGTGGCCTACAACTACGGCGCCCGGAAGCCGGAGCGCATCACCGGCACCATACGCCTGGCCATCACCTGGTCTCTGTGCATCATGGTGGTCGCCATTGCCCTGTTCCAGATCTTCCCGGCCCAGCTCCTGGGCTTCTTCCAGGCTTCTCCGGATATGGTGGCCATCGGTGTTCCCGCCATGCGTACCCTGAGCCTGTGCTTTATCGTGGGCGGCTTCACCATCGTAGCCTCTGCGGTCCTGCAGGCCCTGGGCAAGGGTCTTCTGAGTATGTCCATCGCCGTCTTCCGTCAGCTTCTGCTGGTCCTGCCTCTGTCTTACATCTTCTCCAGGATCGGCGGCCTGGGTATGGTCTGGTGGTCCTTCCCCATTGCCGAGGTCCTGGCGGGCCTTCTGGCCGGTGTTTACCTGTATCGGACCTGGCAGAAAGTCATCCGTCCCCTGGCAGAGGAAGGCTACAAATTCTAAGGGAAAGGCCCTTTTGAGAGTGTACTAGACCCGTGTAGTACAAAAGGGAAGAATTTAGTTAATTAGTCCGATTTCTTTTGTCGGGCTAAGGAAGTATCATTAGTGTGTAGGTTAGCGAATTGTGAGTATTTCTGCGTAGAAACCCTGTGAGATAAGGGGATTTTTACCGAAGTTCGCAGCCTTGTGTTTTGAGAACAATTGCCCCCACGGGCAGTGTTTTAGTCTGTCATCCCCGGCAGACGATATCTGTCATCTATGACGAATTTTTATTTGGAGGTAGATTATCATGCGTTTACTGAACGAAGAGCAGCAGAAGTGGGTTGACATTATCGGCGATTTCTGCAAGAAGGAAATCGAGCCCATCATGCTGGATTGGGACAAGGTCGTTGATCCTTCCAAGGCAATCCCCTTCGAGGCTTATGACAAGGCATTCAAGCTGGGCCTGAACTCCTTCGAGATCCCCAAGGAATTCGGCGGCAACAAGGTCACCCTGGACGTTGCTGAAGTTATGTACGAAGAGATGGGCTACTATGACGGCAACTTCGCTTCCGTCATGCAGACCACCAACCTGGCTCTGAAGCCCATCCTGATCGGTGGCACCCCCGAGCAGGTTCAGTACTTTGCTAAGCACATCCTGGAAGGCAAGGGCTACGGTGCATTCGCTCTGACCGAGCCTCAGTCCGGTTCCGACGCTTCCAACGTTAAGACCACCGCAGTCCGCGACGGCGACGAGTGGGTCATCAACGGTGAGAAGCAGTTCATCACCAACGGTGGTGAGGCTGACATCGTCTGCGTCTTCGCTATGACCGATCCTTCCGCTGGCACCAAGGGCATCTCCGCATTCATGGTTCCCACCAGCACCCCCGGCTTCTCCGTCACCAAGTACGAAGACAAGTCCGGCTTCCGCACCATCTCCACCTGCTCCCTGAAGTTCGAGAACGTCCGCGTTCCCGCTTTCAACCTGGTCGGCGGTGAGGCTGGTCTGGGCAAGGGCTTCGGCTTCGCTATGAAGACCCTGGACAAGTCCCGTGCATGCGTCGGCGCTCTGGCAGTCGGTATCGCTCGCCGTGCTCTGGACGAGGCTATTGCTTTCGTTAAGGAGCGTGTCACCTTCGGTGCTCCCGTTTCCAAGCGTCAGGGCATCCAGTGGATGATCGCTGAGATGGCTACCAAGATCGAGGCTTCCCGCCTGCTGGTCTCCCACGCTAACTACCTGCAGCAGAACGGCCTGCCCTTCTCCAAGGAAGCAGCTATGGCTAAGATGTTCGCTACCGAGTCCGCAATGTCCGTCTGCACCGACGCTATCCAGCTGATGGGTGGTAAGGGCTACATGAAGGAAGACTGCGTTGAGAAGATCTGGAGAGACATCAAGGCATACTGCATCTTCGAGGGCACCAACCAGATCCAGAAGATCGTCATCTCCGGCGCTGTTCTGTCCGGCAAGCTGAACTAATTATTGGTTCATCTCTGCTTTTGCAGAAACCTAGCTACAAAAAGACCGACCGGTTTACCGGTTGGTCTTTTTTATGTCTTGAGGTGGGCCGATGAGGGCATCGAACCCTACAAGGGTATGTACCACGCCTGTAGGGGCGGATGCCCTCATCCGCCCATTTTTTGAAGGGCAGGAACCACGCTGCGAAAGAAAAAAAGTACCCCTCATCAGTCACCTGCGGTGACAGCTTCTCCCCAGGGAGAAGCCTTGTCTTCGGACGAAAGAAGCCTTCTCCCTGGGGAGAAGGTGGACCGGCGAAGCCGGGACGGATGAGGGGTGCTGAAAAAACGTCCGTACTGCTTTTGCAGTACGGACGTTTCCATTTCAATTGGTCCCGCAGGGACACCGCATATTGCTCAGCCCAGCTGAGCAATACCCTTCTGGATACGGCGGAGGGTCTCCTCCTTGCCCAGGATCTGGCAGATCTCCACAGCACCGCCGGGGGTGGTGGGCTTGCCGGAGGCAGCCACACGGACGGGCCACATGATGCGGCCGTTCTTCAGCTCCTTCTCGGCGGCCAGGTCGATGAGGGCCTTGTGGATGGCCTCAAAGGTCCACTCGGTCATGGCCTCGAAGACGGGGACCACCATCTGCAGAGCCTCCAGGGAGTTCTCGGGGTTGGTCTTCATCTTCTTATGGGTGTACAGGTCGTTGGAGTACTCGGGCAGAGCGTCGAAGAAGTCCAGCATCTCGGGGATCTCGGTGAGGGTGTCCAGACGGGTCTGGATCAGGGGAGCCACCAGGGTCAGGTCGATGTCGGGGTTCTGGATGCCCTCCTTCAGGTAGGGCTCAGCCACCTTGAAGAAGTCCTCGGGGGAGAGGT
>JAFVUT010000048.1 GCA_017502545.1 Ruminiclostridium sp. | reverse complement strand
TTCTGGTCGGCCATCATGTGGTTGGTGTAGCAGCAGTCGCAACCCATGGGGATGCCGCTGAGCTTACCCATGAAGTGATCCTCCAGACCGGCACGGATGACCTGACGGCTGTCGTACAGGTACTCGGGGCCGATGAAGCCAACGACGGTGTTGACCATAAAGGGGTTGAACTCACGGGCGAAAGCGTAGCAGCGGGACTCCATGGTGACCTGGTCAGCGCCGTAGTGGGCGTCGGAAGACAGCTCACTGCCCTGGCCGGTCTCGAAGTACAGGACGTTGGGACCCTTGGCGGTGCCCTTTTCCCGCATGAGAGCCTGTGCCTCCCGGACGGTTGCTGCGGAGAAGCCGAAGGCGGAGTTGCCCTTCTGGCTGCCTGCGATGGACTGGAAGATCATGTCGCAGGGAGCGCCCTTCTTGACGGCTTCGATCTGGGTGGTGATGTGACCCAGGACACAGATCTGGGTGGGGATCTCGAACTTGCGCTTGACTTCGTCAAAACGCTTCAGGACCTCGCCCAGGGTGGCGGGGGCGTCGGTGACGGGGTTCAGACCCAGCAGCACGTCGCCGCAGCCGTAGCTCAGACCCTCGAACAGGGAGGCGGTGATGCCTTCCACACTGTCGGTGGGGTGGTTGGGCTGCAGACGGGTGGACAGGGTACCGCGACGACCCACAGTGGTGTTGCAGGTTGCTTCGATGCGTACTTTGTTGGACGCATAGACCAGGTCCAGGTTGCTCATCAGCTTGCAGACGCCGGCAACCACTTCTGCGGTCAGACCCTTGCTCAGACGCTTCAGGTCTTCCTCAGAGGACTCGTGGCTGAGGATGTACTCACGAAGATCGGCCATGGTCCAGTTGGCGATCTTGTTGTAGACCTCCAGATCCAGGGAATCCTGGTTCATTCGGGTCACTTCGTCATCCTCGTAGGGGACCACCGGGTTTTCCCGCAGATCACGGACCAGGAGGTGGCTGAGCACCTCTTTGGCGGCGATCCGCTCCAGGTCGGAGGTGGCAGCGATACCGGCCAGGGTATCGCCGGACTTGTTTTCGTTTGCTTTGGCCAGCACGTCTTTCACATCTCGGAAGGAGAAGTGTTTGCCGGCCAGAACAGTTGACAGCTTCATTCGCTACACTCCTAACAATTTATAACTAATCATTAGTTAACCAAATAATAGGGTCTTGACCACAACGGGGATCACCAGACCACCCATGACCGGGCGGCCCAAATCGATGTAGTCTCCCTGCTCGACTTTGATACCGTCGATGCAGGCGACCTTTCTGCGTCCCTGGAGTTCTTCCTCCAGGAGAATGCCAAGGGCCTTGGCGATGTCCTGCTCCAGGACAACCAGTACGGGAGCGCCGGAGGGGAGACCCTGATCCATGCCCCGGGCCAGACAGCGGGCCAGGGCTTTCAGCTGGGGATAGCTGGGGTCGCCTTCCCCGGGGAGAGCCAGAATGAGGATATCCGAGCTGCTCTGCTCCAGGAACCAGCGGATCTTATCCGCCAGGAAGTTGTGGTCTCCGGCGAAGCACCGGGCCTGTTCGGGAAGGTCCAGCTTCAAAGCCGGAACACTCTTCATGGGGAAGAGTTCGTTGGCATAGGTGATGGTACTGCCGGAGATGCTGGTGGTGTAGGTTCCGGCACCCACCACAGTGGCCCGGATGGTCTCCACACCCTGGATGGAGGGGATGGAGGCCATCAGAAGGCCCTTTGCAATGGACCGCCCCAGAAGGATGCCGATGTCACCGTAGGGGACGGGGTCCAGGGAATCGCTGTTGATGCAGTCGGCCACGCCACCGGAGAAGCAGATGCGGTCGATCCTGCGGTTGTCCAGCTCCAGCCAGGAGCTTTCCGGGGTCTGGATCTGCCACAGGAGAGGCTCCTGGGGCTTGAGGAACATGGCCTGGGCCAGCAGGTCGGCCATCTTGTCGGTGATGCGGGTCAGGTCCTCCAGGGTGGTTCGCTGACCGGGGATCAGGGTGACTCCCACGTGGTCGGCCACTGCCTGGGCGGCAGGACTGACACGCTCCACCGTCAGGTCGGACTTCAGACGGATCAGTCGCCCGCCGATATCCAGACAGCCTTTGCTCACAGTATCGCCGTTGTCGAAGAGGACGATATTGGTGGTGCCGCCGCCGATGTCCAGGTTCACCGCCCGGCATCCGTTGTCCAGGCTGTACTGGAAGGCGCCGCTACCCTTACCTGCAATGATGGATTCCAGATCAGGTCCCGCGGTAGAGACTACAAACTCTCCGGCAAAGCCGCTGAGTTTAT
>JAFVUT010000047.1 GCA_017502545.1 Ruminiclostridium sp. | reverse complement strand
CTGAATCATACCGATTTTGACGGCAAACAGCAATAAAGAAAGAATGAAGCTTTCTGAAGATTTTATTAAGGGGCCCGGAACAGGAAAACGCCATTAAGAAGAGAGATGAAACCGTTCTCCGCCTCCGTTTCCTTCCCTTTCCCCTTAATTTTCAAAATGTTATATTATTATTTACAATTTATTTCACATAACAGTTGATTCTTTGGCAGAATTGTATATAATAAAAGTATGTCATTGAAAAGGAGGTTTTTCCATGCCGAGAAAACCCAAGGGTACCAAACCCATCGCCAAGACGTCCGCCCGGATGTCCCGGAAAGCGGCTCTCACCAGCGCCCAGCTGGAGAAGATCGACGCTTACTGGCGCGCGTCCAACTACCTGACCGCCTGCCAGCTGTACCTTCTGGACAACCCCCTGCTCAAGGAGCCTCTGCAGCCTGAGCACATCAAGAAAAAGATCGTCGGCCACTGGGGCACCTGCCCGGGCCAGAACTTCATCTATACCCACCTGAACCGGGCCATCGTCAAGTATGACCTGAACATGATCTACCTGTCTGGCCCCGGTCACGGCGGCAACGCCATGGTCTCCCACACCTACATGGAGGGCACCTATTCCGAGGTCTACCCCAATGTCAGCGAGGACCTGGAGGGCATGAAGCGCCTCTTCAAGCAGTTCTCCTTCCCCGGGGGCATCCCCAGCCATGTGGCCCCTGAGACCCCCGGCTCCATCCATGAGGGCGGTGAGCTGGGCTACTCCCTGGCCCACGCTTTCGGCGCGGTCTTCGACAACCCCTCCCTCATCGCCGCCTGCGTGGTGGGTGACGGCGAGGCCGAGACCGGCCCCCTGGCCACCGCATGGCACTCCAACAAGTTCCTCAACCCCATCGGGGACGGTGCCGTCCTGCCCATCGTCCACCTGAACGGCTATAAGATCCACAACCCCACCATCCTGGCCCGCATGAGCCGCACGGAACTGGAGAACCTCTTCCGTGGCTACGGCTGGGAGCCCCGCTTCGTGGAGGGCTCCGACCCCGCCGAGATGCACCAGAAGATGGCCGCCGCCCTGGACTGGGCCGTCCGTGAGATCCAACGCATCCAGGCCCATGCCCGGACCACCGGCGACGACAGCCGTCCCGAATGGCCCATGATCATCCTCCGTGCCCCCAAGGGCTGGACCGGCCCCAAGGTGGTGGACGGCAACCAGATCGAGGACTGCTTCCGGGCCCACCAGGTCCCCATCGACATGTCCAAACCCGAGCACCTGGGCATCCTGGAGGAGTGGCTCAAGAGCTATAAGCCCGAGGAGCTCTTCACCGACGACGGCAAGCTCATCCCCGAGCTGAAGGCTCTGGCCCCCGTGGGCGACCGCCGCATGGGTGCCAACCCCCACGCCAACGGCGGCAAGCTCCTGCGTGACCTGAAGATGCCCGACTTCCGGGACTACGGCATCGACATCCCCGCCCCCGGCGCTGTGGAGGCCCAGGACATGCTGGTGCTGGGTTCCTTCGTCCGGGATGTCATCAAGGAGAACGAGCCCGCCAAGAACTTCCGTGTCTTCGGCCCCGACGAGTCCAAGTCCAACCGCCTGACCCCCATGTTCGAGGAGACCAGCCGGGTCTGGAACATGCCCCAGGGGGAATACGACGAGTTCCTGGGCCGCTCCGGCCGGGTCATGGACTCCATGCTCTCCGAGCATATGTGCCAGGGCTGGCTGGAGGGCTACCTCCTCACCGGCCGCCACGGCTTCTTCAACAGCTACGAGGCCTTCATCCGCATCGTGGACTCCATGTTCGCCCAGCACGCCAAGTGGCTCAAGACCTGCAACGAGCTGCCCTGGCGGCAGGATATCGCCTCCCTGAACTATATCCTCTCCTCCAACGTCTGGCAGCAGGACCACAACGGCTTCACCCATCAGGACCCCGGCTTCCTGGACCACGTGGCCAACAAGAAGGCCGACGTGGTGCGGATGTATCTGCCCCCGGATGCCAACTGCACCCTGTCCTGCTTCGACCACTGCATCAAGAGCCGGAACTATGTGAACGTCATGGTCACCTCCAAGCACCCCAGACCCCAGTGGCTGACCATGGAGCAGGCCGTGAAGCACTGCACCCAGGGCATCGGCATCTGGCAGTGGGCCTCCAACGACCAGTGGGAGGAGCCCGACATCGTCCTGGCCTGCTGCGGCGACACCCCCACCCTGGAGACCCTGGCCACCGTCACCATCGTCCGCCACAACTTCCCCGACGTGAAGATGCGTGTGGTCAACGTGGTGGACCTGATGCGCCTCCAGTCCGACTCCCAGCACCCCCACGGCCTGTCTGACGAGAAGTACGACATGCTCTTTACCAAGGATAAGCCCATCCTCTTCACCTTCCACGGCTATCCCTCCCTCATCCACGAGCTGACCTACAAGCGCAGGAACAAGAACCTCCATGTGCGGGGCTATATCGAGGAAGGCACCATCACCACCCCCTTCGATATGCGTGTGCTGAACAACCTGGACCGCTGGCACCTGACCATGGACATCATCAACCTGCTGCCCGAAAAGCTGGGCAACCGGGGCGCCTTCCTGATCCAGCAGCTCCAGGACAAGCTGGTGGAGCACAAGCAGTATATCGCCGAATACGGCCAGGACCTGCCCGAGATCCGGGAGTGGCAGTGGAACCACGGCCTGGGCAATTACTAAGTCATTCTCCCCTCCTTTCTTTCTATACCCCAGCAAAGCCCAGGGCCCGCCGAGTGATCGGCGGGCCCTGGGGCTTCTTTGTGAAAAAAAGCAAAGTCTCCCCTGTGAGGGGAGGTGGCTTCGGCGAAGCCGAAGTCGGAGAGGTGCGGGGTCAAAGGGTATGCTGTCGTACCGGTACGACAATTCAACCGCCGGGATAGCACCCCTCAGTCAGCCTTCGGCTGCCAGCTCCCCTATCAAGGGGAGCCTTCTCCTTCTTTCGTCAAGTTGTTATATCCCTACTGCATCCCCCTTGGTCAAAACCCTTCAAAAACTCTGATGCCTGCCGCAGGTTTTTTCCTGTTTCCGGTTGATTTTTACAGGGAACCGTGGTATCCTGTCCATAAGAAAACATGATACCGCCCGATGAAGCCTTTAGAATCCCAGGAGACCAAAGGCAGAGGGAACTCTGGAGAATCTCATTGAGTTGAGTGCCGAAGGTGCAAGGTCCCCACGGGACCGAATCTCTCAGGCAAACAGACGGAGCTAGGACGACCTTTGGTCGTATCCTCTTTTTCTCCAGAGCCGCTGGTTTCAGCTGCTCTGTTTCTTTTTTGCAAAAAAACAACTGCCCTTGACCCGGGCGGTCAAAGGCAGCGGTTTTCCTGTCTGTTCCGGCCCCGGGAATGAACCCGCCACAAGGAGAGAGGGCAGGATGAGCGGAACAGTATCGAAAAGGAGAATATGGAAATGGCTTCTGTCTCGTATTACTCCGTGCCACACCCCTGGCAGGAGACAGAAATCGGTTCGCCGTCCCTCCGGGAGCGAATCGGACGGGACGACAGGCTTGGTGTGAGCCGACGCGGCACGGTCTGAAACGTGTCGAGAAAGCAGACCGGCCACTACCCACCTTCCAATTGGGCAGGGCCTATTCTAACACCCTTCCCCTTCTCCGTGAAGACAGAATATATGATAGACTCATCATATTTACTAATACCTATAAGAACAGGTGATATCCATGGATGACAGAAAGATCCACGCTCTGCTGACCACCCTTCGCACAGGGAGCTTCAGCAAGGCAGCCGTTGAACTGAATTGTACCCAATCCGCCGTGACCCAGATGATGAACGCCCTGGAGAGCGAGTTGGAGTGCAAGATCCTGGCCCGGAGCCACACCGGTGTCCGGCTGACCCCGGTGGGGGAGGAGCTCTACCCCCTGCTGGTGGAGGCCGAGGCCGCCCTGAGCCGTCTGGCCAGCGAGGCCAGGAACCTCTCGGGAGGTGGGCATTCCGTCATCCGCATCGGCTCCTTTGCCTCCATCTCCAGCACCTGTCTGCCCCAGATCCTGCGGACCTACCGGCAGGAAAACCCCAAGGCCGCCTTTGACATCCGCATCGGCACGGACATCCTGCCCCAGTGGCTGGCGGAGAACAAGATCGACCTGGCCCTGGGAGATGCCTACCGGTGCCAGGGCCTGCGGTGGTATCCCCTCATGGACGACCCCTACTACGCCGTGGTCCCCGCCGACCTGCTTCCCCCGGACCAGCGGGTCATCAGTCAGGAGGATTTCGCCCGGTATCCCCTCATCATGGCCCCCATGAACGCCCTGGGGTACCACCTGGACATCCTCTCCAACCAGCAGCTGACCGTGTCCAGCGACGACGACTCCTCCATCCTGGCCATGGTGGCCCAGGGTCTGGGGGTCACCGCCATGCCCTGGCTGAGCCTGCGGAACCTGCCGGAGAACCTGCGGGTGCTGGAGCTGGACCCCGTCCCCCGCCGGGTGCTGGGGGTGGCCCTGCCCAAGACCCCCACCAAAGCAGCGGCCAGCTTCGCAGCATTTTTAAGAAAGCAGTATCCCTATCAGAAGAAATAACAGAACCGGCTCCCACGGGAGCCGGTTTTTTAGCTCTCCCTCTGGGAGAGGTCACCCCTTCGTCGTTCCGTTATCCGTTTCACCCCAACGCCCCGGCGATCCGGGCCGCCAGACGTGCATTGTTCTTCACCAGGGCGATGTTGGCCTCCAGGCTGTCCCCCCCGGTGAGCTCCTTCACCCGGGCCAGGAGGAAGGGGGTCACTTCCTTGCCGGTGATCCCCTGTGCCTCTGCCTCAGCCACCGCCCGGTCCATGGTCCCGTTGATGAGGACCGGGTCCATGGACCACTCCTCCGGGATGGGGTTGGTCACCAGGATGCCCCCGGAAAGGCCCAGGTCAGACCGGACCGCCATGATCCGGGCGATCTCCTCCGGACTGTCCACCCGGTAGTCCACCTTGAGGCCGGAGGTCCGGGTGTAGAAGGCGGGGAGCTCTTCGGTCCCATAGCCCAGGACAGGGACCCCGTGGGTCTCCAGGTACTCCAGGGTGAGCTTTAAGTCCAGGATGGCCTTGGCCCCGGCGCACACCACGGCCACATCGGTCCGGGCCAGCTCCTGGAGGTCGGCAGAGATATCCATGGTGGTCCCGGCCCCCCGGTGGACCCCGCCGATGCCTCCGGTGGCGAAGACACGGATCCCCGCCATGCAGGCGATCATCATGGTGGTGGCCACGGTGGTGGCCCCGTCCATGCCCTTGGCCAGGAGGACAGCCAGATCCCGGCGGCTGGTCTTGGTGACCTTTTGGCCCTGCTGCCCCAGATATTCGATCTCCTCCCGGGTCAGGCCGGCCTTCAGCCGTCCCCCCAGGATGGCGATGGTGGCGGGGACGGCCCCGTTTTGGCGGACCACCTCCTCCACCGCCAGGGCGGTCCGGACGTTCTGAGGATAGGGCATACCATGGGAGATGATGGTGGACTCCAGGGCCACCACGGGTTTTCCCTGGGCCAATGCTTTGGCCACTTCGGGGTGGATGTCGAGGTAGGGGTTCATAAAGACTCCTTCTTTCGTAACGTGGTTTGTATCCTTCAAGGCGTGGGCCGATGTGGTCATCGGCCCCTACGAGCAGAGTACCACGCCTGTAGGGGCGGATGACCACATCCGCCCGGCTAACGCGGCAGGGTATTGCCTTCGCCTGCAGCAAAGCCCCCTCGGATGAGGGGGCTTTCTCTCATTCTGCGTTCTTCTTCCGTCTTCTGTCCTGGTTCTTCTGGTACAGGTAGTACAGGCCGTCCAGGATCAGGTTCTCGTCATAGATGATGTCCCGCTGGCAGTGGGGCAGGATGGCATCCCCGTTGCCGCCGGTCATCACCAGGGTGGCTGCGGGACCGGCCTCCGCCTCCATCCGCTGGATCATGGCGTCGATCATACCGGCGTTGCCGTAGACCACACCCGCCCGCATGGCCTCCACCGTGGACCGGCCCAGCACAGAGGAGGGGGCCTCGATGGAGATGTGGGGGAGCTCTGCCGTCCGGCCGGACAGGGCCTCCAGAGACAGACGCACACCGGGGATGAGGACGCAGCCCTCATAGGTGCTCTTGCCCAGGTAGGACATACTGGTGGCGGTGCCCATGTCGATGACGATGATGGGGGCGGTATACTTCTGCAGGGCACCCACCGAGGTGGCCACGATGTCGGCACCCAGCTGGTTGTGGACCTCTGCCCGGATGTTCATGCCGGTCTTGACGCCGGGGCCCACGATCATGGGCCTGACACCGCACAGGAGCTGGATGGCACCCCCCATGGCTGCCGTCATGGGCGGGACCACACTGGACACCGCCGCACCGGTCACCGACTGGATGTCGGCCTGCTTCAGGCGGAACATATCCAGCACGTCGATGGCGATCTGGTCCGGGGTCTTGTTCCGGTCGGTCTTGATCTCCCCCCGGAACCGCAGTTCTCCCTCGGGGGTGAAGAGCCCCATGGTGATGGTGGTGTTGCCGATGTCTACCGTGAATATCATCCCTGCCGCCTCCTGTTTCCTGAAATGTCCCCCGTTCTGCCGGATTTCGGGCGGATATGGACTCCGCCCCTACATGGTTGATCGTACCGTCCGGGTATGTAGGGGCGAACTGCGTTCGCCCGCCAGGGGAAATATATTAACCATTATTATAGGAGCAACGGGGGAAAAAAGCAATGTTTTTTCGTGAGATTCAAAGTATTATACAGATCAGCCCCCCGGAGCCCTCGTTGAGGATCCGCTCCAGGGTCTGCTGCATCTTCTGGCGGGCGTCCTCGGGCATATGCTTGAGCTTGGAGGCCAGGTCCTCGTTGATGAGCTCGTGGAAGGACCGGCCGAAGATGTTGCTCTGCCAGATCTTCTCCGGGGCGTCCTCGAACTCCTTGAGCAGGAAGGTGAGCATATCCTCGGACTGCTTTTCGCTCCCCACGATGGGGGAGACCTCCGCCTGGATATCCGCCCGGATCATGTGGATGGAGGGGGCCTTGGCCCGGAGACGGACCCCGTACCGTCCCCCCTGGCGGATGATCTCGGGCTCTGCCAGCTCCAGCTCGGCAGAATCCGGCACCACGATGCCGTAGCCCGTGGCCCTCACCTCCTCCATGGCGGCGGCCACCCGCTGATACTCCGACCGCTGACGGCCCAGGTCGGACAGAAGCTCCATGAGGGCCCCGTCGTCGGGGATGGGCAGGCCGGTCTGCTGGGTGAGGGTGTCATAGAAGAGGGCCCGGGGCAGGTCCAGCCGGGCCTCGCACTTCCCCGTCCCCAGGTCCAGGGCGGTGACCCGGGCCTCCTCCACCCGGGGGCAGTCCCCCAGGGCGGCCACCACCGGGGACACATCCCGGATCCGGCGGAGGGCCTCCATGTGTTCCCGGATGGCCTGGAAGAGGTCGGACCGTATGGGGTGGTCTCCCGGCAGGGCATCCACCCAGGGAGGCAGGAAGATCCCCAGCTGGGTCAGGGGGAACTCATCCAGCACCGACCGGATGACCTCGGTGACCTGGCCCTGGTCCAGCTCCAGGCAGCTCACCGCCAGGCAGGTCACGTCGTACTTCTCCGCCAGCTCCCGGCGGAGGGCCTGGGCGGCTTCGGTCTGGGGCCGGGCGCAGTTGAGGAGGATGAGGAAGGGCTTGCCCAGGGCCTTGAGCTCGGAGATGACCCGTTCCTCGGCCTCTTCATAGTCCCGTCGGGGGATGTCGGTGATGGAGCCGTCGGTGGTCACCACGATGCCGATGGTGGAGTGCTCGGCGATGACCTTCCGGGTGCCGATCTCGGCGGCCTCGGCCATGGGGATCTCCTGGGGGAACCAGGGGGTCCGGACCATCCGGGGCAGGTCGTCCTCCAGCTGGCCCACGGCCCCGGCACCAGGTAGCCCACGCAGTCGATGAGCCGGACCGAGAAGGCCCCGCCCCCCTCCATGTCCACGGCCACGGCCTCCTCGGGGACGAACTTGGGCTCGGCGGTCATGACGGTGCGGCCGGAGCCCGACTGAGGCAGCTCATCCCGGGCCCGCTCCCGGCGGTAGTCGTCGGGGATGTTGGGAAGGACCATGGTCTCCATGAAGCGCTTGATGAAGGTGGATTTGCCGGTACGGGCAGGGCCCACCACCCCGATGTAGATGTCCCCCGCCGTGCGGGTGGCAATGTCCTGGTAGATGTGATCCATACAAATTCTCCTTGCAGGTAGTCTGTGGGATATGGGTATGAAAATAACGGAAGGAATAGAACTCCCAAAGCCTCCCTCTCCGAGGGAGGTGGCACCGCCAAAGGCGGTGACGGAGGGAGTTTGCACCCGTAAGGCTACGCATTCTCCCCCAGTCAGCTTCGCTGACAGCCCCCTCCCGGAGGGGGCCTTATCCCTGGTCCTCCGTTCCCTTCGAGTTCCCCACTTCCCCAAAATTTAACCTTTCCCCATTTCATTTTACAAAATTTTAACTTTCCCATGGACTTTTTCCAAAGTTGGAGTATACTATAAGGTAGCGTAATATCGAAACCCTTTCAACTCAACAAAAGGAGCGTGGTTACCACGGGTATTTCCAACGTCATCGAACTGCTCAGCGGTGTGGCCCTCTTCCTCTTCGGCATGACCCTCATGGGGGACGGCCTGAAGAAGGTGGCCGGCAGCAAAATGGAGCTGGTCCTCTACAAGCTCTCCGGCAACGCCATCAAGGGCATCCTCCTGGGCACCGGCGTCACCGCCATCATCCAGTCCTCTTCCGCCACCTAGGTCATGTGCGTGGGCTTTGTAAACTCCGGCATGATGTAGGTCCGCCAGGCCATCGGCGTCATCATGGGCGCCATCATCGGCACCTCGGTCACCGGCTGGATTATCTGCCTTTCCGCTCTGGAGGGCGGCTCCGGCTGGGTCTCTCTCTTCTCCACCTCCACCCTCACCGGCGTGGTG
>JAFVUT010000046.1 GCA_017502545.1 Ruminiclostridium sp. | reverse complement strand
ACCGCCGGTCTGGTGGGCCTTTTCGCCTGGCAGGTCCTGGACCTTCCCCTGCTGGAGAGCTTCCTCCTGGGTTCGGTCATCAGCTCCACCGATGCCGCCTCGGTCTTCTCCATCCTCCGTTCCCGGCGGCTGAACCTGAAGGACGGCACCGCCTCCCTGCTGGAGGTGGAGAGCGGCTCCAACGACCCCTTCTCCTATATGCTCACGGTCATCGTCCTGTCTCTCATGAGCGGCGAGGCCCAGAGCGCCGGTGCCTTCCTCTGGCAGGTCACCGCCCAGCTGGTCTTCGGCCTGGCTTTCGGCTTTGGCGTGGCCCTGGCGGCCCTGGCCTTCCTGCGGCGGTTCCGGTTCGCCACCGAGGGCTTTGATGCCATCTTCATCGTGGCGGTGGCCCTCATCTCCTACGCCGCCCCCACCCTCCTGGGAGGCAACGGCTTTTTGAGCGTGTACATCACCGGCATCCTCCTGGGCAACGCCTCTTTGCAGAACAAGCAGTCCCTGGTCCACTTCTTCGACGGCATCACCAGCCTTATGCAGATGGCCCTCTTCTTCCTGCTGGGTCTGCTGTCCTTCCCCTCCCAGCTGCCTGATGTGGCCCTGCTGGGTCTGGCGGTGGCCCTCTTCCTGACCTTCGTGGCCCGTCCCATTGTGGTGGCCCTCCTGCTCAAGCCCTTCCGCAGCTCCTGGAAGCAGGTGGCTCTTGTGTCCTGGTCGGGTATGCGCGGGGCGGCCTCCATCGCCTTCTCCATTCTGGCGGTGACCAGCCCCGCCCTTCTGGCCCTGGACCTCTACCACATCGTCTTCTTCATCGTCCTCTTCTCCATCCTGATCCAGGGGACCCTGATCCCCTACATCGCCCACGCCCTGGGCATGATCGACCTGGAGGGGGATGTCATGAAGACCTTCACGGACTACACCGAGGAGATGGCCATCGACTTTCTCCAGTGCACCCTCCCCCCGGACCACGAATGGGTGGGCCGTCAGGTCCAGGACCTGGACTTCCCCCCGGAGTGCCTCATCGTCCTGCTGATCCGGGGCGGCGAGAAGCTGGTCCCCAGCGGCAGCACGGTCTTCCAAGCGGGGGACACCATCATCCTGGGCGGCCGGGCCGGGGGTGAGTCGGAAGGCGTCCACCTCTTCGAGCGGACCATCGGTATCCGGGACCCCTGGCGGAATAAGATGATCTCCACCCTGGACACCAAGGGCAACCTCATCATCATGGTCCGCCGCCGGGGCCAGGTCATCATCCCAAAAGGGGATACGGTTCTTCTTGCAGGAGACATCCTCCTCATCAACGACATGGACGGAGATCCCCTGACATAATGACTTTCGGAAAAGTACCTTTTCCGAAAGTATGGGCTTGCGGCCTGCTGCGCGCGCCTTACAGGCACACTTGCAAGCCGAGAAGTGTTTTCCGGCAGGCGCATGTCCCGCCGGAAAACCTACCTGACTTTATTTCGCCACTGCAGTGGCGAAACTCTGCGAGGCTTTTGATTTCCTCACACAAGTTGTATTCCCTCTGATTTTGTGGTACCCTAAAGAAAAGAACCTGAAAGGAGGCTGCCTATGGGCCTGCTCATCGTCTACGCCATGCTCTTTCTCCCGGTGGTGACCCTGGTGGTCACCTGGCCCATGTCGGCCAAACGGGCCTATCCGGCCCTGGCCCTCTGCCTGGTCCTGGCCGGTCTCTTCGGCTGGCTGGTGGGGGGGCTCACCCCCGTGGATATCCTCACCTCCGAGAGCCACGGGACCATCACCCTTCTGCTGGTCTGGGCCTCCTGGCTGGTGACCCTGCTCTGCCTCCTGGTGCGGCTGATCCACAGCCGGTGGAGAAAGAAGCATCCTTTCATCGAAGAAGAATATATCGACGCAGATTACTATCAGGAAGTCATTGACGAAGAATAAGGAAAGGGCCGGAAAACCGGCCCTTTTTCTTTGCAACTACCCCTCATCCGCCCTCTTCGAGGGCACCTTCTCCCCCGGGAGAAGGCTTATCGTTTCCTGATTGGCAAGGCTTCTCCCTGGGGAGAAGCTGTCACCGAAGGTGACTGATGAGGGGGCGACGACCCGCAGCGCAGTTTGGACACTTTAGGTGGCGGGCGATTCGTGAATCGCCCCTACGATTGGAGGGGTTGTGCGCCTCCCAGAGTTTCGCCCAGCGGGAAACCTCTCCCTCCGGGAGAGGTGGATTCGGCGAAGCCGAAGACGGAGAGGGCTGATTTGCTGCGGTATTGCAGCATCGGCAGTGATTTGCCCTCTCAGTCGCCTTCGGCGCCAGCTCTCCCAGAGGGAGAGCTTATTTTTGCGCAAAAAAACACTTCCCGGAACCCAACGAAGTGGTTCCGGGAAGTCTGATTTTAGTCGTCTTCGTACTCGTCCTCGTCCAGCTCGGCATCATACATAGCACGGCGGGGAGCCTGCTGGGGCTGCTGACGCTCGGCTGCGTCCACACCGCCCAGGATGCTGCGGAACTTGGCGCGGGAGTGCTTGACCTCGTCGTATGCGTCGGCCACAGCCTCCTCCACCTGGCGGAGGGCATCCTCGCAGTACTCGCTGGCGGCACGCTTGAGCAGACGGCACTGCTCCTCGGCCTCGGCGATGATCTCCTCGGCACGGGCCTCTGCCTCACGGACGATGGCATCCTGGTTGATGATCCGGTGGGCATACTCCTCGGCCTGCTGACGCATGGCGTCCACCTCGCGCTTGGCGGAGGCGATATAGTCGTTCTTGTTGGCCACCAGGTCCTCGGCCCGCTGGATGGCCACGGGCATCTCTGCCTTTACGTCGTCGATCATGTCCAGGATACGGTCACGCTCGATGACGCACTTGTCATTGCTCAGAGGCATGCTCTTTGCCTCTTCGATCTCGGTGTATAAAAGGTCCAGTAACTGTTCGATGCTGCCTGCCATTGCCATTCGCTCCTTACTTTTCGGTCAGTTTCTTCTTAACGTCTTCCAGGATCTCCCTGGGTAAAAATTCGCTCAGATCTGCGTTATACCGGGCCATTTCCTTGGCCACGGAGGAACTCAGATAGGTATACTTCTCGCTGGAGGGGAAGAAGATGGTGTCCAGATCGGGGTTGATCTTGCTGTTGATGATGGCCATCTGCACTTCCTGCTCATAGTCGGACACAGCCCGCAGACCCTTTACCAGGACCCGTGCACCCTTCTGTCTGGCATACTCTGCCACCAGGCCGCTGTTGATGTCAAACTCCACGTTTTCCACGTTGATGCACTTGCGCATCAGCTCCAGACGCTCTTCGGGGGTGAACAGGCCGCCGTTCTTCTCGGAGTTCACCGAGATGCAGACGATGACCTTGTCGAAGGCGTTTGCGGCTCTCTTGATGATGTTGATATGTCCCAGGGTGATGGGGTCGAAGCTGCCCGGGTAAATTGCGGTTTTCATGACCTTGTCTCTCCTTCGTCAGCGCTGGCCGTTTCACTCGGCGTTGCGCCGATAGAGGGCTGTTCTGATTTTGCCGTACCGGTACTCTTTCTGCATCCGATAGGGCTCTGCGACCACGGGCCAACCAGAGTTCGACCCATTTTCGCATACTATTATACCATTTTCGCTCACAATGTCAATCGTTGCGATGAGTTCCATGGCTTTTTCCAAAAGTCCGCTGCCGTAAGGGGGGTCCAGGAAAATGAGATCGAACTTCTCTCTGCACCGGGACAGGTAGGCCAGGGCATCCCCCTGGACGATGGTGCTCTGGTCAGAGAAGCCGGTGGAGGTCACATTCTCCCGCATGATGGCCACAGCCTGCTTCTGCAGGTCCACGAAGGTGCAGTGGGCAGCCCCCCGGGAGAGGGCCTCGATGCCCATCTGGCCGGTGCCCCCGAAGAGGTCCAGGACTTTGCGGCCCTCCACCTCAAACTGGATGCTGGAAAAAATGGCCTCCTTCACCCGGTCGGCGGTGGGACGGGTCTCCAGACCCACAGGCTCCTTCAGGCGACGGCCTCTTGCAGTGCCGGTGATGACGCGCATGGTTCATTCCTCCTTGGTTCTAAAGTAGTGGTATACCGACTGGGCGGCGTTTTTGGGCAGGACTTTTTCCAGCTCCTGCAGGTCCGCCCCTTTGATGGCTTTCACGCTGCCGAAGGCTTTCAGCAGGGCTTTGCGTCGGGTCTCCCCGATGCCGGGGATCTTCTCCAGCACCGAGCCGGTGCCGGTCCTGGTGTGCTGCTTGTGGTGGAAACCCACGGCGGACCGGTGGGTCTCCTCCTGGATCTGGCCAATGAAGGCAAAGAGGGCGGGAACGGCCTGGATGCCGATCTCCCGGCCTTCCGGGGTGATGAGGGCCCGGGTCCGGTGGCGGTCGTCCTTGACCATGCCGTAGACCGGAATATCCAGGCCGAACTCGGTGAGCACCCGCCGGGCCACTGCCGCATGGGTGTCGCCGCCGTCAATGAGCAGGAGATCGGGCCGTTTGGCGAACCGCTCGTCCCCCTCCCGGTCCCGCTGGAACCGCCGGCGGATGGTCTGCTCCATGGAGGCGTAGTCGTCGGGGCCGGCCATGTCCTTCATCTTAAAATAGCGGTAGGCGTTCTTTTTGGGCTTGCCGTCCTCAAAGACGGTCATGGCCGCCACGATGTCCGAGGCTCCCGTGTTGGAGATGTCATAGGCCTCGATCCGGTGGGGGGGCTCAGGCAGTTCCAGTTTTTCGGCCAGAAGGGTCAGGATCTTCGCCGTGCGCTCGGCCCGGGTGGTCAGGCGTTTGACCTCTTCCTGGGCGTTCTCCCGGGCCATGCGGATCAGGTCCATCTTGGCTCCCCGCTGGGGGGTGACCAGCTCCACCTTTCGTCCGGCCTGGCGGGAGAGGAGCCGGGCAATGTCGGCCTCACCCTCCAGATTTTCCGGCAGGAGGATCTGCTTGGGCAAAAGCCCCCGCTCCCCATAGTATTGCACCAGGAAGGCGGCCAGGATCTCCTCCGGCTCCTCCCCTTCCGTGGGGAAGATCTCCAGATCCCGGCTGGTGAGCTCCCCGTCCTTGAAGTGGAGGACTGCCATGGCGGACCGCACATCCCCGGTGAAAAGGCCCAGCACGTCGGTGTCGGCCAGGTAACCGGCCACCACCTTCTGGCGCTTGCCCAGAAGGGAGATGGCCTTGAGCCGGTCCCGGAGGGCGGCAGCCCGTTCAAACTCCAGGTTCTCCGCCGCCTGGAACATCTCCTCCGACAGGTCCTTCTCCACCTGGCTGAACTTGCCCTCCAGGATGCGGACGGCCTGGTCCATGGCCCGGTGGTGCTGGTCCCGGGTCATCTCCTTCCGGCAGTAGCCGTCGCAGAGACCCATATGGTGGTTCAGGCAGGGCCGCTCCTTGCCGATGTCCCGGGGGAACTTCTTCCCGCAGGCGGGCAGCTTCAAGGCACCCCGCAGGGCATCGATGATGGCTTGGGTATCTCCCCTGCCCCCGAAGGGACCGAAGTACCGGGCCCCGTCCTCTGCCATGCGGCCTGCCATGGAGAACTGGGGATAGGGGTCCTTCACGGACAGGCGGATGTAGGGGTAGCCCTTGTCATCCTTTAATAATATATTGTATCTCGGCTTGTGCCGCTTGATGAGGGCGGCCTCCAGGACCAGGGCCTCGAACTCCGACCCGGCCACGATGGTGTCGAAGTGGTCGATCTGGGCCACCATGGCCCGGGTCTTGGGGGTGTGGGCCCCCTGGTCGTGGAAGTACTGGCTGACCCGGTTTTTCAGAGCCTTGGCCTTGCCCACGTAGATCACCGTGCCGGACTTGTCCATCATGAGGTAGACCCCGGGCTTGAGGGGCAGACTCAGGGCCTTGTCTTTCAGTTGGTCAAAGGTCATGGTCTGCCTCCTTTCGGTACGGTTCGGGGCATCGGACAATCCCTCAGTCAGTGCTTCGCACTGCCAGCTCCCTTTACACAAGGGAGCCTTGAGTTCAGCACTCGCCTCAGCTTCCCTTGTGCAAAGGGAGGTGGCTCGCCGTCAGGCGAGTCGGAGGGATTGTAAGCCTCGCAGAGTTTCGACGCTTTAGCGGCGAAATAAAATCCCATCCGTTTTTCGGCAGGACATGTGCCTGACGGAAAACTCTTCTCGGCCTGCCAGTGTGCCCAAGGGGCGCGCGCAGCAGGCCGCAGGACACAAAATGGAGCCCAGCAAAGCGGGTCCATTTTGTCTCACAAAAAAAGCGCCGCTGCTGCGGCGCTTTTCGACTTCTTTGTAAGAATCAGTCAGCGAAATCGGAGCTGATCAGATCCACCAGTGCATCAACAGCATCCTTCTCGTCCACGCCGTCAGCGATCAGATCGATGGTGCTGCCCTTGATGATACCCAGGGAGAGGACACCCAGCAGGCTCTTTGCGTTGACGCGCTGCTCGTCCTTCTCGACCCAAATGGTGCTCTTGAACTCGTTTGCCTTCTGAATAAAGAAGGTTGCAGGACGAGCGTGGAGTCCGACCTGATTCTGAACAGTTACCTCAAGAACGTACATTGATGAAACCTCCTGAAATTGTACCGTATATAGCGCCGCAAGCGTTTTAACGGCATTTTTACTTTAAAACTTAATTACAACAAATAAATGTGTT